>CAMOWU010000064.1 GCA_946628545.1 uncultured Bacteroides sp.
GAACTATAGCGGACGCGACACGTCGCGTCCCTACAATTTCACATCTATCACCTGCATGGCTGGGTCGTCGGATGAAGTGCCAACCATCACGCTATACGACTGATCCTTAGCGTGCATGGTGTTGGTGTCGCTGTCCCAGAGTTCGAAAGTCTTGGCATCCAACTTGAAACTCACTTCTTTCTTCTCACCAGCTTTCAATTCCACACGGGCGAATGCGCGCAAAGACTTGATGGGACCATCGGCATCGTTGGGATCTTTCACAAACACCATCACCGTTTCAGCACCTTCACGCTTGCCTGTGTTGGTCACATTGACAACCAGCGTGCCATCCTTGGCGTTCCATGTTGGAGTGCCCAAAGCAAAAGTGGTGTAGCTCAAACCATGGCCGAAAGCGTAGAGCGGAGTGCCCTCAAAATAACGATAGGTGCGACCTTTCATGCTATAGTCCTCATAGTCGGGCAACTGGTCAGTGCTGCGATAGAAGGTAACGGGCAGTTTGCCACTTGGGTTGTAGGCACCAAAGAGCACATCAGCCAAAGCCGCACCACCAGCCTCGCCACCATACCAGGCTTGAAGAATGGCGTCGGCATTCTCCGACTCTGGTCCTAAGGCAATGGCGCTACCAGAACAGTTGACATAAACGACCTTCTTGCCCGCACGCTTCAAAGCGGCAATCATCTCGCGCTGCACACGAGGCAACTCAATCGAGGTACGGTCGCCACCCTTGAAACCTTCTTCATTCACCTTCATCTCCTCTCCTTCGAGACGAGGGGAGATGCCACCGATAAACACCACGATCTCGGCATCGCCTATCTCCTGCAACACCTCGGAAATGGAAGAAGTGTGGATGGTGGTGATATCAAAAGCCAACAAAGAATAACCTGCCGAGGGCCGGTAGGCGATGCTCAGAGGATAGCTCTGTCCTGCCTTCACACGCTTGGTGAAAGTGGAGGGACGAGCACCGTGTTCATTGGGGCGGTAAGCCAGAGTGTCGCCATCGAAGATGAACAGAGCCAGACCTGTGTTCATGAGATTGAGCTGGATCTCTGCATCCTCTTCCGCTTGATAGACACCTTCATACAGGGCAGAGAAAGATTCGGAATTCACACCAGCAGCAAAAGCGGTGTTACCACCATTGCTCAACTGAAGGGGTTCGCCTATGGTCTGTTCCACCACAGGTTTGTCTTTCATCTCCAGATTGTTCCAGTAGGTAGCGTGCAGTCCTCGTTCACCCGTTGTGGTGCGGATATGGTCGAACATGCTGTTCGACACCTCGGCACGAGTGAGACCGCATCCCTTGCTATAGACGACATCGGGGTTGTAGCGGTGGATGCCTTCAAGGAAAGTCACGGTGTGGGTGGGCATACCATTGTAGTTGCCCCAAAGCATCACGGAGTCGTTGGCATTAGGACCTACCACGGCTATCTTCGACGACTTGTCGAGCGGCAGGATACCCTCTTTGTTCTGCAATAAGACGATGCTCTCACGCGCCATCTGCAAAGCCAAGTCCTTGTGTGCCTGGCAGGCTACCACCGAAATCGGTATTTTGGACCACTCCACCTCTTCTGTGGGGTCGAAGTCACCCAATTCAAAACGGGCCTTCAACAGACGTTTTAAACTCACGTCGATCTGGGCTTCGGTCAACTTCCCCTCGGCAACAGCTTGCGGAAGACTCTTATAGTCTCCACCGCACTCCAAGTCAGTACCACTATAGACACCACGGGCGGCGGCATCCTCACGGGTGGCGGAGTATCCATGATAGCCTGGCTTCCAGAAATCACTGATAGCACCGCAATCGCTGGTCACCAGTCCATCGAACCCCCAGTCATCTCGCAAAATCTGCTGGAGCAAACGGGTGTTGCCACAACAAGGCTCACCATCTAAACGCTGGTAGGCGCACATCACCTCTTTCACCTGTCCTTCCTGCACCAAAGACTTGAAGGCAGGCAGATAGGTTTCCCAAAGGTCGCGAGGCGACACATTCTCCAAATTGAACTGGTGGCGGTTCCATTCAGGGCCACTGTGCACGGCAAAATGTTTGGCGCAGGCAAAAGCCTTGGCATATTTGCTGTCAGGACGTTCTCCCTCATAGCTATACCCCTGAAGACCACGCACCACAGCCAATCCCATGCGGGTGGTCAGGTATGGGTCTTCACCGTATGTCTCCTGTCCACGGCCCCAACGGGGGTCACGGAAGATGTTGATGTTGGGGGTCCAAAAAGACAGACCTCTATAGCGGTTGAGTTCGTTGTTGCGCAGGGCCTCGCTGTTCTTTGCACGAGCCTCGTCGCTCACCGCGGTGTAGATTTGATGCAGCAACTGATCGTCGAACGATGAAGCCATGCCCATGGTGATGGGAAAGACGGTGGCGATGCCATTGCGCGCCACTCCATGCAAAGCCTCGTTCCACCACTCAAACTGCGGAATACCCAAAGAATCAATGGCAGGCGATCGGTCCATCATCAAGGAGGCTTTCTGCTCCAGGGTCAGACGTCCAAGAAGGTCCTCCGCACGTTGCTCAGCACTCAGTCTGGAGTCCTTGTAACCGCCTTGAGGGGCAGTGCACCCCGCCAGCAATGCCGCACTGGCAACTGTAAGAATAAGTTTTCTCATAATAATAAATGATGTCTTGATAAGAATTGTTTTCAATGAAAGTCCTTAACGTTCATAACGGCTTTAACGTGCTTTAACGGCTTTAACGTGCTTAACGTCTTTAACGTCTTTAACGCAATTAACGCCATTAACGCCATTAACGCCATTAAAGGACACAAAATTCAAGATCCCTTCTCATCATTCAAACACAAAGTTCTCTAAAGTGCAGAGTGATTTTTCTTTGGTGAAAGAATGGAACTTGAAGAAAATGGCATGCTTTCCTGCCAGAGTCGATGGCTCGTCAATGACGGTGATGAGTTCTGTCGATTCTTTGGGCATGCCTTCGGTCAACGTGAACGAGCCAAGCAACTTGCCTCCTTGGGAGGTCCAGGGACGGTCGGCCATGATCTCAATCGTTCCTTCTAATCCTTCAGGGATCAAGCGCAAACGCAACTGCAACGATTTTTTCACTCGCTCTGCATCAAAATTGAAATATTTGTAGCCGACAATCGAACCGTCGGTGTTATTGACCACCAAGTTGGTGTTGTTGCGCAAATCGTAAGGAGCATCGAACTTGTCGTCGGTGCCATAGCCCGCTGCGATATAGGAACCAAAAAACTTGTTGTCGGGCCATTCGTGGATGGCTGGTTTTGGACCTGTGTACCAGCAGGCGATACCGGCAGAATGGGGTTCAAAGGGATCAAGACCATCAAGCGAGAAACCATTGGAATTGTACTCTCCCTCACTGATGGTCACCTTGCCACCCGCTCCTTCTTCCACCTCAACAGTGATGGGAGCCACCATGGTCTGACGGGCAAACTCATTGGTGCCAGTCTGACGATGATAGAAGACATACCACTGTCCGTTGATCTCGCAGATGCTGCCATGGGTGTTGCCATCGGGGGTGGCGGAAGCGATCACCTTGCCCGCCTCATCCTTCTCACGTCCACGGCCATCGATGATGGTGCCTCCATAGGTGAAAGGACCTAATGGATTGTCGCTGTAGGCGTATGCCAAAGTGTAGTTGGAAGTGGGGAGTCCAAACTCACCGTCTTTCGTGAAACGACTGTATATAAACACGTACTTATCCTTGATCTTGCGGATAGAGGACGCTTCGAAGAAGGAGAACTCACCAGCCTGATTGCGGCCCGAAACCATGTCTTCCACAATCTTGGTGCCAGGCTTCACGGTAGCCATGGTCGAAGGATCAAGTTCTGCGGCATAACTGCGCTCAAAGCCCCAATAACCATAGACGCGGCCGTCGTCATCGACAAACACCGCAGGGTCGAAACGAAGCACGCCGTCTGTTTCGTTGGCATTCTCCTTACTCCAGTTGCAGACCTCGAAAGGCCCATTGGGACGGGAGCTCTTGGCCACCATACCATTTCGGCCTCCTGCCTGGTTGTTGGGATAGAGATAGTAGGTCTTGGTACCGTCGGAATCGGTCACCAGAGTCACATCGGGAGCGTAAAGCACATCAGCCAGGCTGTCGGGGGTGAAGAACTGACCTTCAGCATTCTTATCGACACTGAAAATCACACCATCGTAGCGCCAATGGTTCAGGTCATCTACCGATGCGGACCACACCACTTGGTCGCGGCCACAGTAGCCAGTGATCATGTTGTCGTGGGAACCATAGATATACACACGGTACTTGCCAGGCTGGTCGGGATCTTCAAATACGTAAGGCTCCCCATCGGGTATATGCTCCCAAAGGGGCAAATAGGGGTTGCCAACTGTATTGATTTCATACGGAACGGCCATTTTGACGGGATTGTTGCAAGAAGTGGTCATAAGAGTGATAGCAGTCAAACAACTTGCGCCAGCGACTGAGACGATTCTGGGCAAGAGTGTTTTTAAGGTTGATAAAGGGTTGTGTAGCATATTGATGATTTTTTATGATTTACAGATCAATATCGATGAAGTATAGATATGCAAATATAATGATAATATTTGTTTTTCTCAATAAAATTAAGGATAAAAAAAGCACTTTGAATGAGAATGAAACAAAAGAACAAAAGTATGTAATATTTCAGATAACAATGGAACTACAGTATATCCATCAATGGGCATTCCGAATGCTACTGACGCACCTGTAGCAAAAAGTCTATCTCTGGCTGGCTAATGTACCTATTGTCTCGCGGACTGTTTCCCTCAAGTTCTTCATGGCCACATCTTTCCTCATTGCCTCGCACAAAGGGAGCGACGACGGATTGATGCACGAGAGGCAGTCAAAGCCTGCATTCCTCAACTCAGCCTCATGGCTTAAGCGACCTGCAAAGAGCAACGTGGGTATGTGCATGGCTGAAGCTCTCCGCATCACCCCATAAGGCAGTTTGCCCATCAAAGTCTGAAGGTCGGATGAGCCCTCGCCAGTCAACACATAATCGGCTGAAGCCAGAATGGTCTCGAAATGATACTGATCGAGAAGCAAGTCGATACCAGAGCAACACATGGCGCCGAGAAACTGCATAAAAGCGTAGCCCAAACCACCAGCGGCTCCCGCCCCTGCATCGAGCGATTTGTCGCAAGCCAAAAGCCGCTGAGCACATGAAGAGAAAACACGAGCACGGCGGTCGATGGCTTCGACCATTTCGTCTGTAGCACCTTTCTGAGGAGCGAAAACACAAGCCGCTCCGTTAGGACCATAAAGAGGATTCTTAACATCAGTAGCCAACAGAAAATCTATTGTATTATCGCTTATCAATCTCACTGAAGACAAATTGTTTACGATAATTTGTTCAAATGCTGCCTGGAGTGATGGCGAATCTATGGATGCAGTCCTCCAATCCCCCTTGACAAGACGCCGTGAAGTGGTATTTGAGTGCATAAATGCTTCCAGCATCCCTATACCCGCATCGCTGGTGCCACTTCCACCCAATCCGATGATGAAATGACGACATCCTCGGTTGAAGGCATCCAACACCAATTCCCCTACCCCATAACTGCTCGCCAGCAAGGGGTTGCGCTCGGCTGGACGCAGAAGATGAAGGCCACAGGCACGCGCCACCTCGATAATGGCTGTTTCTCCGTCGGTGCTGAGTCCGTATTCAGCGTCGATGAGACGCATGAGAGGATCGTGGACACGAACCGCCACCTTGCTTCCACCCATGGCGTTCACAAAGGCATCGAGCATACCCTCACCCCCATCGCTACCCAACAAGCACACCACTTCAGCCGATGGGTCTGCATCATAAATGCCCTGCATAGCGGCAAAGTTGGCATCTTGGCTGCCCATACAACCTTTCCACGAGTCGAAAATGACAATATACTTCATTGTCCCCTCTGTTTTATACCGTTCCTTATCCTATGATTTTCGCGCTACTTCTCATCTATGTTTTATGCGCTATTTCTCACCCAATTCTATGACTTCCAGATCCTTGATGTCGCTACCATCAATGGTGAAACGGACCAAAGTCCGGACCTTGTGGAAACCATATATTCCTGCCGCACCTGGATTGATATGAAGGCAGCGTATCGTCTTGTCATACAACACCTTCAGTATATGAGAATGCCCAGAGATGAACAACTGTGGCGGACGGGAGAAAAGTGTGCCTCGAATAGAAGCATCATAATGACCAGGATAACCCCCTATGTGCTTGATGAGCACATCCACTTCCTCACATTTAAAACGATAGATTTGAGGATAGAGATGACGGATCTCATCCCCGTCGATATTGCCATAGACAGCCCTCAGCGGCTTGAGGGCCGACAGCCGGCGTGCCACCTCCACGTGACCGATATCACCAGCATGCCAAATCTCGTCGCATTCACTGAAGTATTTCTCATAACGATCGTCCCAATAGCCATGGGTGTCGGAGAGTAAACCTATTCGCTTCATCTTAAAGAATCTTTTTCTGTTTCTTTCCGCAAACTTATCTTCTTTTGGTCAGAAAAAGATGAGGTTTTGAAAAAAATGTCGATTTATATTGCCATTTATGGCCATAAAGTGGTAAATTTGCCTTTTATTAAGATAATTGACAGGCCAGAAGCCAAACGATAATACGATGACCGAAGACAAACCACAAGACAGCCAGCCACAGAAAGAGAAAAGTCTGCGCGAACGACTGGAGAAG
This sequence comes from uncultured Bacteroides sp., assembly GCA_946628545.1. Classification (GTDB taxonomy): domain Bacteria; phylum Bacteroidota; class Bacteroidia; order Bacteroidales; family Bacteroidaceae; genus RUG11857. Next base: position 6,669 of record CAMOWU010000064.1, read on the forward strand.
ATGTCGGTCGGAAAGATAGCATGGCTCATCATCCGACTGATTGGTCTCTTGCTGCTGACGATGATCAAGTACCTGCTCAAGCTGGTGCTTCAGGGCATCGTGTATGTCAATGAGGGCATCAAGAACTCATGGCGTAGAGCCAAGATTTTCTGGAACTCCAACAGCACGCAAGAAAAACTGCGCAAGCTGAGGATACACACCCGAATAGCATTCAGAAAGACCGGTGAAGGACTGAAGAAAGCCGCCAAATGGACATGGAGATACCTTCGCAAAGGATTCAGATGGACACTGAAAGCCATCATCATAGCCGCTATTTACACATGGAAGGGTTTGGTCTGGCTCGGCAAGGCCTCGCTCAACGCCATTCTGCATATCGGCCCCACCTGCCGGCAATTAGGCAAGCTCTTCAAAAAGGGCTACCACAAGATGATAGTCGGTCTTTGGCACTTCTGCCGAGGTATCCAGCTCCGGCACCTCAAGAACAAACGGGCATGGCGACGGTACCGCAGGAATGGAGGCTTGAAGGGGCTGATGATCGGTACGGCTGGCTCTTTGCGCAATTCCATCAATCGGTTCATGGAAGAGGATACCACAACAGACACTTCACAAAACGACACGACAGCAGACGCGGAACAGGAAGAGGACGAAATCGGGAAGTATGTCAAACCCGACGAAAACGACAGCAAAGCCACGGCTCTGGGCAAAAAGATTTACTCCAGCCTCAAGGAAATCATCGACGACAATGAATGATCATTTACGTCCATCTCCTTCCAACTCCATCCATACTTTCTATCACTACGTTTCAATGAATAATTACTTAGCTATCACAACATACCAAACTATGAAAAGATTCTTTGCAATACTCCTCGCCTTCACGCTGACTTTGGGCATCAAGGCCGACGGATTCAAACCAGGACAAGAGTATTATATCGCTCTCAACATCTACGACAAGTATCTCGGATTCAACGAGGCTCAGGACGGACCAGCCCTATCCACCTTTGGCACCAATCCCGACCCCGACAGTTATGTTTTCGTGGCAGAGGACTGCGGCAACAGCGAATACGTATATCTCAAGCAGAAGAGCAGCGGCAAATATCTGGCCGCCTCCACATCCAACACCTGGAGCGTGACACTTCAAAACAGCGTGCAGAACGCCGACGCTTACAAATGGAAGGGGCAAGTCGGTCTCAATGGCTATATCCGCAATAAGAAAAACACCAGTGCCCGACTGGGCATCGACGGCGGAAAGAAAAGCAACGACTACGTGCTGGTTTATTACGACAAGCACCTTGGCTCCCATGCCTCATTCCGCATCATACCGGCGACATCGAACGACATCACTGAGGCAGAGCAGGCTTTTGCCTCGGAGGCCTATCAGAACGAATGGGGCATCAACGAGGTTGACTACATCCAGCTCAACGGTCTGACCATCGACCGATCCGACCGAGTAGATATCCACATCGCCCACAACACCACCCCCATCATCAGCGGAAAGGTCAATCTGGGAAGCAAAGACACATGGCTCATCCTCGACAACATCGCCCCCTCTGAAGTCATCTCATCTTATCTCAAATACGTCAGCATCGAAGGAGCTGCAGCCAACAACGGCAAGAACTGCCGCGTAGCCATCTATCTCAACGGATCGGCCATCATCCCCATCCCCGATGCTCCTTTCACAGCCTATACAGAGAAAGGGCAGGCAGGCGAAAGCTTCAGCCTGACGGTCGATAGCCACACTGACTTAGGGAAAAACAGCAACAGGATGCGCAGTTTCGTGCTCAAACGAGGATATATGGCAACGATAGCATCCGGTACGTCGGGAAGCGGCTACAGCCGTGTCTGGGTGGCCGACCACAGCGACCTCAAGATCGACCTGCCCCAAGCACTCGACATGCGCGCATCGTCGGTCTTTGTCAAGGAATGGCAGTATGTCTCGAAGAAGGGATGGTGCAGCACCAACGGCAACAGCAAGATTGCCACAGAGATGGATAAAGTCAGGGCCACATGGTTCTACACCTGGAGTGCCGACCGAAGCTCCACCAACAATTATGAGTACATCCCCATCCGAGGACATATCTACTGGCCATCGATGAGCCAGATCAACGGGCAAAAGAAGGCCACAGCAGTGCTCAGCCTCAACGAACCCGAACATTCTGAGCAGCACGAGAGCAATGACTGCTCCTGCGGAGGAACCATCTCGGCTTGGAAAGCCACCACACTCAACAACGACTTCCTCGCCTCTGGCGCGCGCATTGGATCGCCCGCCCCCACCGACGCTTCTTACCTCACGGAATTCATCGGCCACATCGACGACATGGCCTACCGCTGCGACTTCGTGGCTTTCCATGCCTACTGGGGTCCCAATGAGGCCAACGGAACAGGTTCGTGGTACAGCCAACTCAAAGCCATCTACGACAAGACCAAGCGCCCCATCTGGATCACGGAGTGGAACTATGGAGCATCGTGGACATCCGCCATCACCTCCGACCACTATGAGACGGAAAGAAAGAACATCCAGGCCATCACCGAATTGCTCGACACCTGCTCCTTCGTGGAACGCTATGCCATCTACAACTGGGACTCCGACTGGTACCGCTGGATGATCAGCAAGGACGATGGTTGGGTGACCCCTGCAGGACAGGTCTATCGCGACAACCGTTCCACTTTCGCCTACAAAGCATCCATGCAGCCAGTGCCCAAATGGTGGAAACCATCGGTCAAGACTCCTTCACTGACCGTGACTGGTTCGTTCACGACCGAACTCTTCACTTTTGAAATCAACAACGGAAACACCGACTACACGCAGACGATGGTCATCCAGTGCAGTTCTGACGGCAAGAACTGGACAGACATCTACGAGGTGACCGACCGTCAGCTTTTCGAACAATCAACCTTGAAAATCACCGGAGTCAATCTTCTGGGAGTGTCGCCCACCGACAAATTCCGTGTGGTGGTCAGCACCACACTCGGCGACCAAGTGACATCCGGCGACGTGACCTGTGGCGGTCTGCTATCCAACCCCAGCATCAATACAGAGAGTAAAAGCAACGTACCAGGATGGACATGCACCCGCGACGCCCAGAATGGCTACACCAAGGCTGATTCCAGCGACACTTACCTTGAGGTGTGGAATCCGACAGCAGAGGAGATGAAATTCGACTACTATCAGGAACTGTCAGGACTGGAAAGTGGTGTCTATCGACTCACTGCCAATGTCTTCAACTCCACCAACGGCATATCAAGAGCTAAAGTCAACGGCGCCGTCGGCCTCTATGCACAAACCACCAACCAACTCTATTTCGCCCCTGTCACCACCGACAGCGAACTCAACACCGAGGAAACCACAGCCATCGACAAGATCATCGTCACTGACGGCTATCTGAGGATAGGCGTGAAGAACATCGGAGTGATGACCGCACGATGGGCCGGTGCCGACAACTTCAACCTCGTCTATCTTGGCAAAGCCACTTCGACCATACTGGAAGGAGAGACTGCACAGCAAATCAGAAAACGCTATGACAAAGTCATTGCAGACATGCTTGTGGAACAAGGCGACGGCACACTCGACGCCACACGTTTCCTCTACAACCCTGACGCCAACAACGGCACTTCCTTCGGCTGGACTGTCAGCAATGCAGGGCTCAACAGCGGCGAGGCTTACGATGGCATCAAGGAGAACTACTACTTCGACAAGTGGAGTGCATCGGAATATACGTCTTCATTGGAGCAGACCGTCACCAACCTGCCCGAAGGCGCTTACACCCTCAGCGCTATGCTGCGCAGCAACAACACCCACACCCTCACACTCACTGCCACCAGTTCGTCGGGACTGACCGCCACAGCATCTTTCACCGGCACGGGTACAGAAGTAGCCGAAGGAGTGGCTTATCCCATGGGGTGGCAACTTGTACGCCTTGACCCCGTGAAGGTGAAGAAGGGTGAGACACTGACCGTCGCTCTGACTACCAGTGGCACATCTTGGTGGAGCGCCGACCATTTCCGGCTCACAGTGGACGACCCTTCCACGGTGGATATACAAGTGCCTATGGCCATCGAACAAACCACCAAGAGCGACAAGGTATATGACCTCAGTGGACGGATGGTTGACCCAACCCACCTCCGCCCTGGCATCTACATCGTAGGAGGCAAAAAAATCCTCGTCAAATAGCCCCCCATTACCCTAAACTCCCATCAAACAAACACCAATATGAAAAAACATCTATTTCTCGCCGCGCTTGCCCTATCTATGGGAGCCACAGCGCAAAAGACCTCGACTGTCACCATTCATGAGACAGCAGGCAAGAATGTGATTCCAAAAGAGATCTACGGACAGTTTGCCGAACACCTCGGCACTTGCATCTATGGCGGTCTGTGGGTCGGTCCCGAATCCTCCATCCCCAACACCAACGGTTACCGCAACGACGTGTTGGGCGCACTGAAAGAGCTTCGCGTGCCAGTGCTCAGATGGCCAGGAGGATGTTTTGCCGACACCTACCATTGGCGCGATGGCATCGGACCTCGCGAGAACCGCCCCACGATGATGAACAGCAACTGGGGCGACACCAAGGAAGACAACTCTTTCGGCACCCATGAGTTCCTGAACCTCTGCGAACTGCTCGAATGCGAACCCTATGTGAGCATGAACGTGGGCAGCGGCACCGTGCAAGAAACAGCGGAATGGGTGGAATACATGACAGCCGCAAACGGTCCTATGGCAGAACTGAGAAAGAAAAACGGACGTCAGAACCCATGGAAGGTGAAGTATATCGGAGTGGGCAACGAGAGCTGGGGATGCGGAGGCAACATGCGCCCAGAATACTATTCCGACCTCTACCGCCGCTATGCCACCTACTGCCACAACTGGAGCGGCAACCGCCTCTACAAGATTGGAAGCGGTGCCAGCGACTACGACTACAACTGGACAGAAGTGCTGATGAAGAATGTCGGCACACAGATGAACGGTCTGTCGCTTCACTACTACACCTGCATCGGATGGACAGGCAGCAAAGGATCGGCCACCAAGTTCGATGCCGACAACTACTACTGGGCTCTGGGCAAATGCCTTGAGATAGAGGACGTGATGAAGAAGCACATCGACATCATGGACAAATATGACCCCCAGAAGCGAGTGGCGCTGCTCGTCGATGAATGGGGCACATGGTGGGACGAGGAGCCAGGCACGCATCCTGGTCACCTCTACCAGCAAAACACCCTTCGCGACGCTTTCGTGGCATCTCTTTCTCTCGATGTGTTCCATAAATACACCGACCGAGTGAAGATGACCAATATCGCACAGATTGTCAATGTGCTGCAGTCGATGATCCTCACCAAGGACGACAAGATGGTGCTCACCCCCACTTACTACGTCTTCAAGATGTACAACGTGCATCAAGACGCCACTTATCTGCCCACAGAAGTCAACACAGAAAAGCGGCAGGTGAAGAGCGAAAGAGGAGGCGAACGCACATTCCCCATGGTGGATGCCACAGCCAGCCGTTCAGCCGACGGAAGCATCAACGTTTCCCTCTCCAATGTTGACCTCGACAACAGCAACACGGTGACCGTGACCTTCGACAAGGCCATCGGCAAGAACGCCACCGCACAGATCCTCACCTCCAAACGTATAGACGACTACAACTCGTTCGACCGCCCAGACGTGGTGAAGACTGAACAGTTCAAAGATTTCAAAATCAAAGACAACACACTCACCGTCAAGATGCCAGCCAAGAGCATCATCACCATCACGGTGAAGTAATCCTTGTTTTTACTAACTCACGGTTCACATGTAGGGACGCGACGTGTCGCGTCCACCATGACACCAATAAACATCTTTTCATCAGTTGAATGGTAGGGACGCGACGTGTCGCATCCGCCATGAGACCCAAGCCACACGTCGCATCCCTACAGGTTCAACTGAGTAAGCGTAACACAAGCCCATGTCCAAAATCAAATACACAGGACTGACCGACGCACAGGTGACCGAAAGTCGCTCACAACATGGTCGAAACGTCTTCACACCTGTCAAGAAAGCCCCCCTGTGGAAACAATATCTCGAGAAATTCAGCGACCCACTCATCATCATTCTGTTGATAGCGGGCACACTCTCTATCCTCATTTCAGTCTATGAATATTTCTGGCTCCATGAAGGTCCACAGGTTTTCTTTGAACCCGTAGGAATCTTCGTGGCCATCCTATTGGCCACCGGACTGGCTTTCTTCTTCGAGTACAAGGCCGGCAAGGAATTCGACATCCTCAACCAAGTCAACAATGACGAGCCCGTGCAGGTGGTGCGCAACGGAGTGATTCAGAAGGTACCCAAGAAGGATATTGTCGTAGGCGACATCGTGTTCATAGAGACAGGCCAGAAAATCCCCGCTGATGGAGAACTGCTGGAGGCGGTGTCGCTGAAAGTAGATGAGTCGTCGCTGACCGGTGAGCCCATCTGCAAGAAGAGCATCAACGAAAGCGAGTTTGACAAGGACGCCACCTTCCCCACCAACCATGTGATGCGTGGCACGAAGGTGATGGAAGGACATGGGATTTGCAGGGTTTTCGCTGTAGGCGATGCCACCGAGAACGGCAAGGTCTTCGAGGCTGTGCAAATTGACAACAGCGTGAAGACACCGCTCAACGAGCAGCTCGACAGGTTAGGACGTCTGATCGCCAATTTCAGTTATGTCTTTGCCGCTCTCATCATCGTCGGCAGATTGCTGGTTTTCTTCGAATGGGATCCAGTCTCATGGCTGATAGTGCCTCCTATTTGCATCTTCTTCTACTTGCTTATCTGGCAGTTCCCGAAATGGAAGAAAAAATACCAAATGGGGACCATTGCCTTTTCCATCGTCTTTTTCATCGTCTTGGTGCTACTCATACACGACAATGTCGTACCCGACCTGCACAACGAGGATGAAATCGCCCGACTGATGATGTATAGCCTTCAGACCATCATGATCGCTGTCACCCTGATTGTTGTCGCAGTGCCTGAAGGACTGCCCATGGCGGTGACACTTGCCCTTGCTTATTCGATGCGACGCATGCTGCACACCAACAACCTTGTGCGCAGGATGCATGCTTGCGAGACCATGGGAGCAACTACCGTCATCTGCACAGACAAGACAGGAACACTCACTCAGAACCAAATGCGCATCTATCAGACCAACTTCTTCTCGCTCGCCGACCAACGAATTGCAGAAGATGAGATGAGCCGCATCGTCAGTGAAGGCATCGCAGTGAACTCAACTGCGCAACTCGGTTTCCCCAATGCCGAACAGGGACCGTCCAATTCCAGCCATCTGTCGCCCAGCCACGACAAGATACAGGTTCTGGGCAACCCGACTGAAGGCGCACTGCTATTATGGTTGCATGAACAAGGACTGGACTATAACTCATTGCGTGAGTCTGCGACCGTCATCGATGAGATACCTTTCTCCACAGAGCGCAAGTACATGGCGACACTCATCAGGCGCGAGGATGGCAGACGAATACTATACGTGAAAGGTGCGCCGGAAATCGTTGGTGCGATGTGCAACCGAGCCTGTGGGTCTGTCGGCAAGGACGAGATAACCAGCCAACTCAGGCTATACCAAGACAAGGCCATGCGTACACTGGGATTCGCCTATCAAGAGTTGAAGGATGGCGAAGAAGTGGTTCGCGACGGCAAATTGATCACTGGCGGACTCACGTTCTTAGGTTTTGTGGCAATCAGCGACCCCGTCAGAGAGGATGTACCAGAGGCGGTGAAGGAATGTCTGGATGCAGGCATCAAGGTCAAGATTGTCACTGGCGACACTCCAGGAACAGCCATGGAGATTGCGCGGCAAATCGGACTGTGGACGGATGAAGACACAGATGAGAACATCATCACCGGTCCTCAATTCGAGGCACTCACAGAGCAGGAACTGCTCGACCGAGTGATGCAGCTCAAGGTCATCGCCAGAGCGCGCCCCATGGACAAGAAACGACTGGTCGAGGCACTACAGAAAAAAGGACAGGTTGTGGCAGTGACAGGCGACGGCACCAACGACGCTCCTGCCCTCAAGGCAGCGCATGTCGGCCTGTCGATGGGCGACGGCACATCGGTAGCCAAGGAAGCTTCCGACATCACCATCATCGACAACTCTTTCTCCAGCATCGGACGTGCAGTGATGTGGGGTCGTTCTCTCTACCGCAACATCCAACGCTTCTTGCTCTTCCAGCTTACAGTCAATGTAGCAGCCTGTTTCATCGTTCTCTTCGGTGCCTTCATGAGTACCGACACACCGCTGACCGTCACTCAGATGCTGTGGGTCAACCTCATCATGGACACATTCGGAGCCATGGCTCTCGCCTCACTGCCACCAAGCGAAAAGGTGATGAAAGAGAAACCGAGAAACCGCAAGGCATTCATTCTCGACCGCGATATGATGACGAACATACTCGGGGTGGGATTCACATTCTTCCTCCTCTTGCTGGGATTCCTGTATATCTTCCAGCATGCGGATATCAGCCACATGAGCGACTTGCTGCACCTTGAATTAGGAAAGAAACGCCATATCATGCCCTATGAGCAGACCCTCCTCTTCTCCATCTTCGTCTGGACCCATTTCTGGTATATGTTCAATACCCGAGGCTACAAGTCTGGCGGCAGCGGATTGAATCTCAAAGGTTGCAACGGATTCGAGACCATCGTCGCCATCATCGTCATCGGTCAGGTACTGATTATAGAAGTTTTCAGCAAGTTCTTCAACGTGGAGCCCATGGCCTTGGAGGATTGGATAGTGATCATCGTCCTCTCCTCTTTCGTCGTCTGGGTGCGTGAGGCTAAGCGAATCATCTTCAACCGCAAATAAGGACAGTGCTACAATGACTTTCGCACCAGATTTCCCTGTTTGCCGATGCAAGTAGCACTATAGGGTTAATCGAAAAAAGAGGTAAGTAGAAATAAGTGAACTATACCTTGTAGTTCAGTCTATACCTGCGGCCATTTTCAAATGGTCCTTCAAAGGTTTGTCCTGAGACGTAGATTTTCTCTAAGTCGCTGTCGGAAGACCATTCGATGATGGCGATGCCACGGTTGTCGGTACGCACGTCACGCGTCATACCGCCAAAGAAACCTTTCACCTTGGCTGAAACATTTGCATATTCATAAGGCCAGTCCAAACGACCGTTCTTCAAAATCTGTACTTCACACCAACTTGCCATATTCTTATCGTTCTAATGGGTTAACAATAAGGTTCTATCATTATTCTGCAAATATACGCAAAAATCGACAACCCAACCAACAAAATAATAGGAAAAAAAGGAATTTATGGTAGGAGGTTCGGCATTCCTGCCGAACGTGGATGGTATGGTAGGAGCTTCGGCATTCCTGCCGAACGATGCTGGTATGGTAGGAGGTTCGGCATTCCTGCCGAACGTGGCCGATATGGTAGGAGGTTCGGCATTCCTGCCGAACGATGCTGGTATGGTAGGAGGTTCGGCATTCCTGCCGAACGTGGCTGATACGATAGGAGGTTCGGCATTCCTGCTGAACGATGTCAATGTGCGGCAGGAATGCCGCACCTCCTAATTGCAGAAAAGGGGCGACAGTTCATTTGTCGCCCCTTTTTTGCGATTATGTCCCCACCCCTACCCCATTCCCTTCGAGGGGAGGGGGAGTTGTGGTTACTTCACAAAGATTTTCCTTCCATTGAGGATATAGATGCCTCGCGATGGGGAGTCTATGTGCCGGCCTTGGAGGTCGTAGTAGATATGGTGCTTACTGGTGTTTTCCACCTCTATGTTCTTGATGGCTGTGGCATCATCATAGTCGAATGTATAGGAATTGACACTGGAGCCTGCATTCCTCACCATGTAGCATTTGTTGGCAGGTATGCTGGCGCCGGTATATTTATGGAATCCCATATAGCCGCTGTTCTTACCTCGTCCCAGGGTATAGACGGTGCCGTCGATGCTAGCGCAAGGCAGTGTGGTGGTGGTGCCGAGCAAGACGTTGTCGGTGATGCTCTCGACTTCATCGGTGGAGGGCTGGAAAGACAACGTGCCTTTGTTGGCCATGATGATGACACCTGTGTTGGCTGGGATAGAGCCTCTGATGCGCTTCATGTACATCACATTGCCCACAATATCATAAACGTAGAAGACGCCCAGGAGATTGGGATTGTCGGGCAAATCGACTGCATAGTCGAGATAGAGTGTAGAGATGCCGGCATCAGAGATAGTGAGGTTGAAGGGATGCATGAAGTCGTACTGAGCAGTCAGCGAGATGACACCATTGCTCACTTCAGCCCTGTAGCATTGCACCTCTCCCCATTCGTGGTGAACGAGTGATGGCGTGGTGGAATCCTGTCCTTTGACATACATGGCAATGTAGTAAGTATTGCCGTCTTTGAAGTCATTGGCCGACAAAGTGAAGGAGCCTCCAGAACCGAGTCCTTCAGCGCAATCCAGATCCTGCACAGTCCGGCTCACCAAAGTCTTGGTGTAGTTGAAATTGCTGTCGTAGAGGGCGATGCCCATTTCACCGGTGAATCCACCTATACTTTCTTCTTCATAGGTGGAGCATGAAGCGTAGCAATAAGCGCCGTACTCGAACGTGGTGGAGGTGCCTACATTGATCGTCGTGCTTCCCAAGCTGAAAGTGTAGCCATAGAAGACTTCCTCCTGTTGTTCACTGAAGCTTTCAGGCGCCACCTTGCATACCATCGTCTGGTTGTCGTTGAAGTCGTATTGTGTGGCGTTGGGTTTGGGATTGATGGCATCGAGTGCGAAATAGCCATCAGCTCTGCCATACCATCCGAAGTTGAAGTGATAGAGTCCACTTTCATTCACTCCGTCGAGGATGAAGGAATGACCTCCCCTGCTGCCTTCACCTCCGTAGAAAAGGGGACGTCCGGCTTTGAGGTCTTCTTGGATCATCTTCTCCCATTCTGCCGAGGAATAAAACATCTTTTCTTTATAGCAGATGTCGGATGCATAGCCGAAGTAGGTTTTCAGCGCATAGGGGATATTGGGGTCGAAGGCTCCAGAACCAGATGTGTTGTAGTCCATGGAAACAGACACACCGCAAGCGTGCAGCAGTTTGGCTATTTCCGTTTTGCTGTCCGAGGGGCTGGAGCTACTGAAGTCGTTGAGCATTTTGCTCCAGTCAAACGTGATCTCATCGTAATTGAGCGACTGCTCGATGGACTTGGTCTCGGAGGTGTAGGTGAATGTCCCTCCCTGGCATTGGTTGGGATACTGGTAGTAGTTCATGATCTGTGCCATGGAAGTGGCCACACAGCCTGTAGCGCACCTTGTGCCATTGATAGCCGGGCATTGGTCGTTGTAGGGCGACCATTGTCCCCAGGTGGTCTGGATCAACGGGGCAATGGGTGTGGTGAGGGTGGCAGTCTTGATGGTCACCAGGTCGGGATGATCGAGCATGAAGTCGTATTGCCTCTCGTAGCTCTGGAGCATGGAGAGCAGGCCTTCAGGTGCTTCGTCAAGGTTGAGGGTGCCGTTGTCGGAATATCCGAGTACTGGCAGCATTCTTTCGTCAGCCGAAACCAATACAAAGCATTGGTTGTCGGGGTCGTTGACGATATAGCTGCTATTAAGTCCGGCTTGGCTGTCGGGTGTCGCCATTTTGGGCTTGGGCACCACCGCAAGTGCACCCGCTCTACCCTTCTCTTTAATTAGGAAATCTCTTGCGATGCTCAGTGCTTCGCTACTGCTACGATGCTGGGCATGAAGTGTGCAATTCAGCATCAGCAACAATGTCAGGATGTAGTGTCTTTTTCTCATAGTTGTGTCGTTTAGAGTTGATATAAGTCTTAAATATGCAAAAATACATAATAAAACTGAATATCTCATAATTTATTTTAAATTATTTGATTTGGAGATTGATTTCACCTGAGTTAGGTTTAGACTTTACAAATAGGAGGTGCGGCATTCCTGACGCTCAATGGTGTTCGGCAGGAATGCCGAACCTCCTATAGCAAAGCAACGTCAAGATGAATTGCGCATCCTCCAGATGCGTCGCAGGCAGGGATGCCTGCGTACCCCCTCAATAAGCCATTGAACATTGACCATTGAACATTGACCATTGAACATTGAACATTGACCATTGAACATTGACCATTGAACATTGACCATTGA
>CAMOWU010000065.1 GCA_946628545.1 uncultured Bacteroides sp.
TAATTAAAAACAACCAAGATAGCACTAAATAATCCTAATGACCGATTTGGGTTAATATGACATGGCTGGCAAATTATTATATAGGTAAAGGCAATGATTTAGAGAAGGCAGAGTATTGGAAGAAGAAGGCAGAGGAGAAATAACCGGGGAATCAACATCTACGCCCTAGCCACCCAACCTCAACCTCAAATCCACAATAAACATCCTGTCCCATCATCTTTTTTGCAGGATGGGTGAGATATGTCGTGCCTTCAATCTACACGCTTTTTTCAAGTTTATCAGGTATTTTTCCATGGGATATCACGATAATTGTAGAGAATCATGTAACTTTGCGGATTGAAAAGACACCATTCAACAATAACAAAACAACCTAACAATATGGAAACAAGAACTATCATGACAAACTTTATGGCACGGGCGATGATGACGCTGCTCTTTTTATGTTTTACTGCCCAAATGACATGGGCAGAATATGGCGAGGTCGTCGCCCAAGGCCCATGTGGCGACAACGGCTATAACGCCACTTTTACGCTGAAGAAGAACAGCGATAAGGTCTTCCATGAAGAAGGTACAGGCCTTACGCTTACCATTAGTGGCTTCGGCAGTATAAAAGATTATTCTAGACTAGCTGAACGACCTTGGAATGACTATAAGACTAAGATCACAGAGGTTGTGGTTAATCAAGGTGTGGAAATAATAGGTAATGCGGCCTTCAGGGAATTTTCAAGTCTGTATAAGTGCACAATTTCGTCCAGCGTTACTTCAATTAAAGGTGATGCATTCCGGTTCTGCGACCAACTTATGAGGGTGATTGTCCTAAGCATCGACCGAAAACTGCCGACATTGAAGGGTGACGTATTCTCCGAATGTCCAGATAATTGCACGTTTTATGTTCCAAGCAACTATGAGAGTTCGGATCTTTATTGGAAGAGATATCAAGACCAAATGGTGACTTACGATGACTCATGGATTAGCGATGGAACCACTGTCCTATCCTTCCCAGACACATCGGACTACATTTCGCTGTGGGTCGTCAACTCAGGCACCTCTTTAGCAATGGCAGATTATTCTTGGCCTAACGATAGAGGATGGGACCGTGTTGCAGGAAACGTGAGGAAGGTCGAGATATTTCCGGATGTGGTTAGTATTGGCAATAATGCCTTCGCCAACTTCACAAGTCTATTATCTATCACCATCCCCGACCGTGTGAACAGAATCGGCTATAAAGCCTTCAGTGGTTGCTCTGAACTGAGCATAGTCGACCTTCCTTCTAACTTAAATACCATCTCCGATGAAACGTTCAAGAATTGCTCGAACCTGACCTCAATCACTCTTCCCGACAATGTGAACAACATCGGTAGCGAAGCCTTCAGTGACTGCACCTCACTGGAATCGGTCATCTTTCCTTCTCACTTAAGCACCATCTCCGAGAGAGCATTCTATCGATGCTCCAACCTAACAACAATCACTCTTCCCAACAGCGTTAGGAACATCGGCAATAAAGCCTTCAGTGACTGCACCTCTCTGGAATCGGTCATCTTTCCTTCTACTTCTCACTTAGAATCCATCTCCGATGAAACGTTCAAGAATTGCTCGAACCTGATGACAATCACTCTTCCCCAATATGTGAACAACATCGGTAGCGAAGCCTTCTCTTACTGCACCTCACTGGAATCGTTCATCATTCCTTCTACTTCTCACTTAGAATCCATCTCCGAGAGAGCATTCTATCGATGCTCCAACCTAACAACAATCACTCTTCCCAACAGCGTTAGGAACATCGGTAGCTTTCCCTTTTATGGATGTAGTCGGCTCAAGGATTTGTACTTTGAAGGAATACAGACTCAATGGAATAACGTTAGTAAAGGAGAATATTGGAACGGCGGCGTGTCTTCTTCCTTCAAGGAACACTGGCGTTGCACAGTGAGTTTCGATGCCAACGGACACGGAACGGCTCCAAGCGCACAGACAAACCTCTGGAGCAACGAGGACAAGGTCACAAAACCTGACGACCTCGTTGCCGACAGTTACGACTTTTACGGTTGGTACACTGATGCCAACGGCACCACAGCATGGGATTTCTCCAATGACATCGTTCCTGGCGACATGACACTGTATGCCCTTTGGAACGCTTTTCTCCAGTTGTCCGACAACACTGAAAACGACCTGACTGCGTATAACCTTCAGTCGTACAGCGTGACACTCCAAGACCGAACACTCTGGGCGGATGGCGACTGGAACACGCTCTGCTTGCCGTTCTCGCTCGATAGTTTCACAGGCTCTCCACTCGAAGGTTTCACGGTGATGGAACTCGACACGGAAAATGAGAACGGCGGTCACAAGACAGGTTTCGACAGCGGCACACTCTACCTAAATTTCAAGGATGCCATGAGCATTGATGCAGGCAAGCCTTACATCGTGAAGAAGGGTGTCAAGGCAGACCTTGTGATCAGTTCTGAGTCCGACTGGAACACTTTTGCCCAGAATGTAAGCAACGGAATGTCGTATGAAGGCCAAGTGGTGAGGCTTGGCAGCGACATCAGCGTCTCGACGATGACGAACGGCACCTTCAAAGGTACGTTCGACGGCAGCGGCTACACCATCAACCTCAATCTCAATGGAGGTGGCGATGCCTTGGCGCTCTTCTATGCCATCGATGCCGCCACCATTCAGAACGTGAAAGTCACGGGAACCATCACTTCCAACTATCACCGCCCCGCCACCTTCACTTCGTACGTCGTAGGCAACTGCACCATCAAGAACTGCTGGAGCAGCGTGGACATTGTTTCTACAAAGACCAGCGGATGGATAGATGGCGGTGCCTTTGTGGCTCGTGTTAATGCAGGCGCCACACTCAATATGACTGACTGCCTGTTCACCGGATCCGTCACATATCATGGCGGAACATCAGGTGGTGGCATGGTAGGGTTCACGCAATCCAACACCACTGCTAACCTGACGAATTGCCTCTTCTGTCCCTCAGCACTCACACTGGAAGTCACAGTAGATAACCCTCACGTCTTCGTCTCAGGCGATGTGCGCGGCAACCTGACCAACTGCTATTACAACACCGTGGCAAATGCATCCGTCCTCGAGAACGAGGGTATTGATGGTAGCAGCATGAGCACCGCCGAACTGGCTTCAGCCCTCGGCACAAATTGGGAGGTCAGCGGCAACAATATCTTACCCAAGTGTCCCTCTGATATCCATAACCCGATATTTAGAAGAGTACCCATCAACGCCGCCAACCCGACAGCCGTCACCAGTGAGGATGAAACAGTGAGTTTCGTGGGTTGCTACAGTCCCGTGACACTCAGTGCCAACGATCGAACCAACCTTTACCTCGGCAGCGATAACACCCTCTATTATCCTTCTACCAACGTGACCATCAACTCTTGCCGTGCTTATTTCCAACTCAACGATATCACGGCTGGCGATATATCCTCCGATGTCAACGCCTTTGTCCTGAATTTCGGTGATGATGACGGGGCCAGCGGAATTATCGACATTGACCATTCACCATTGAACATTGACCATTCGGCTGACGCATGGTACACGATTGATGGGCGCAAACTCAGTGGAAAGCCCACCAAGAAGGGCATCTACATCAACAACGGAAAGAAGATAATCATTAAGTGATGGCCTCTCCGTCCATTCCCCCCCGACCAAGCAGGAAAAATAAAGACAAAGCCCAAATTCGCTTTCCCGATTCTTGTTTTCCAGAGATAAAGGTACTAAATTTGCATCGTATTTCATAGTATTAAATTTTACGTTAAGAAATTCATCAGGGGAATTGCTTGGGAAAGTGGTTCCCTATTTTATTCCTAACAACGGCGAAAAAAAATACCCCCGGGGATTTCATCTGGCGATTTTATTACAGGTGGATCCTCTGGGAACTTTTTTGATACTAAAGAAAGAAAAGAGGGCATTCACGCCCTCTTTCTTGTTTCTATGCCATGATGAAAACGAAGTCTGCATTGAATTTTGGCACAATGATGCGGTTTTTGGGCTCAGATTCGTGTATTGTCGGGAAAAAAGACTACATTTGTAAGTAAAAGCAAACAGAACGAATCATGGAAAGCAATCACAGTCAAATCGTATCATTGATATGGAACATAGCAGACGATGTGCTGCGAGACGTGTTCCTGCGTGGACAATACCGCGATGTCATCCTGCCGATGGTGGTGCTGCGCCGTTTGGATGCGCTGCTTGAACCCACCAAGGAGGAAGTGGAAGACGAACTGAGGCAACAGAAGGAGATGGGTCTTGACGATATCGACGAGGATGCCCTGAAAGACATCACAGGCCTGAGTTATTTCAACACCAGCAAATGGACGCTCAACCGCCTCAAATCAACCGCCTCCGACAACAATGATATCCTCTACGACAACTTCGTGGAATATCTCAACGGCTATAGCGAGAACGTGCGCGACGTGCTGAAGAACTTCGAGTACTACAACAAAGCCCGCAAGCTCGCCGACAACGACCGACTGCTCTCCATGATTGAGCGCATCACTGACCCGCGTATCAACCTCACCGACCAGGAACAGCGAGACCCCGACGGACTGCCCCTTCCAGCGTTGACCAATATCGGTATGGGTACGGTCTTCGAGGAACTGCTTCGACGCTTCAACGAGGAGAACAACGAGGAAGCAGGTGAACACTTCACACCACGCGATGCCATCTCCCTATTAGCGCGTATCCTCTTCGAACCTGTCAAGGACGACTTGCCCAAGATTATCTCCCTCCACGACCCCGCAGAAGGTTCAGGCGGTATGCTGACTGAAGGACGCGAATACCTCTTAGGCATCGGAGTGCGCCCCAACGCCATCCAGTTGTCAGGAACCGAAATCAACCCCGAGACCTACGCTATCTGCAAGTCCGACCTCATCATCAAAGGAGTCGATCCGAGCGGTATGCACTTGGGCAACACCATCACCGAGGACTACTTCCAGGGTCAGACCTTCGGTTACCAGTTGACCAATCCCCCTTACGGCAAGTCGTGGAAGACCGACAAGGAGAAGATTTACCACGAGAAGACACTGCTTGACCACCGTTTCGAACTGCCCATTACCAACTTTGCTGGTGACAGCGAGGTCGTAGATTGCACACCCCGCACCAGCGACGGTCAACTCTTGTTCATGCTTGAGGAAGTGGATAAGATGAAGCCCCTTGACCAACAGCCCCAAGGCTCGCGTGTGGCTTCCATCCACAACGGTTCCAGCCTCTTCACGGGCGATGCGGGTAGCGGCGAGAGCAACATACGCCGTTATGTGGTGGAGAACGACCTCGTAGATGCCATCATACAACTGCCCAACAACATCTTCTACAATACTGGCATCACCACCTACGTGTGGATTCTCACCAACAAGAAGGCTTCTGCACGCCGAGGCAAGGTGCAACTCATCGATGCCTCACAGGCCTTCGAGAAACTGCGCAAGAACCAAGGCTCACGCAACTGCACCATCACACCCGAGTACCAGGATCTTATCGTGCGCACTTACATGGACTTCGAGGAGCTGGAAAGCGAGAAGATCAGTTCCAAGATTTTCGACGGCGATGACTTCCGTTACTACAGCGTGACCATCGAGCGACCACTGCGGCTACGTTCACAGTTCAATGCCCTCAAAATCGATGCCATGCTCTTCGACAAGGGCGACCTCGACAACAGCAAATGGCTCTACCAGACCTACGGGGAACGAGTGTTTGCGGGACTTGACGACGCGGTGCCAGCCATCAAGGAATACTTGAACGACAACGATATCAAAATGACCGACAAGAAACTGGCGAAGTTCATATCAGCCAAGGAGTGGAACGCCCGCCGCGACCTGATGCAGACCGCACAAAAGTTGATGAAGGCCGTAGGTACCGAGGTCTTTATGGATTACAACGTATTTGCCGAGAAGGTGACCGCAGCCGCCAAACAACTGAAATTAACGGTCTCTGCCGCCACGTTGAAAGCCATTGCGCGTGCGATGTCGGAGACTGATGCTGATGCGGTGCCAGTGGTAAAGAAGATGCACAAAGCGAATAGCAAGGACATCGAGGCTCTGGAAGAGGTCTATGGGGTCGATGCGGAGCGTTTGGGCGACTATGGTTACGCTCCATCGACTGGCAACGGATATGTGGAATACGAGGCCGACAGCGACTTGCGTGATACGGAGAAGATACCCGTCAAGGAAGACATCTACGAGTATTTCCAGCGTGAGGTTCGTCCATACGTTGCCGATGCCTGGATCAACCTGCCGCCAACGAAGATAGGTTGCGAGATATCCTTCAATAAGTACTTCTACAAGCCCGTACCCCTGCGCACACTCGAAGAGAATGAGCGTGACATCCTTGAACTCGACCGTGAGAGCCAGGGTTTCATTCAGTCACTTTTTGAAATGCAGTAGTCTATGGAACGGTACAGCGAATACAAGGACAGCGGTATTTACTTCCTACCAATTCTTCCTGTTGATTGGAAGATTCAGAAGGGGAAATATCTGTTTAATGAAGAGCACAGACCCGTCAGACCTAATGACGAGATTGTTACGTGCTTTAGGGATGGTCAAGTTACTTTGAGAAAGAACAGAAGAACGGAAGGCTTTACTAACTCTTTGAAAGAAATTGGGTATCAAGGCGTAAGAAAAGGTGATTTAGTAATTCATAATATGGACGCTTTTGCGGGTTCTATAGGCATATCTGATTCTGATGGAAAAGGGACACCTGTTTATTCTTGTTGTACACCGAAGAAAGAAGAGGTAAGCCAACATTATTATTGCTATCTGCTTAGGTATCTTGCTAGGAATGGATTCATTTTGTCATTAGCGAAAGGTATAAGAGAAAGATCAACGGATTTTAGATTTAATGATTTTAAAGAATTATACCTTCCTGTCCCTTCTCGAGAAGAGCAAGATTCTATTGTCTCTTATCTTGATTCCGTCACGTCGAAGATAGACAGGGCGATAGCGCAGCAGCAGAGGATGATTGAGTTGTTGAACGAGCGCAAGCAAATCATCATCAACAACGCCGTCACCAAAGGTCTCGACCCCAACGTACCCATGAAAGACAGCGGTGTGGAGTGGATCGGAATGATACCCGAACATTGGGAGGTGAGAAGGATGAGGTATCTATGCAAGATAACAACAGGAAACAAAGATACTATAAACAGAGTCGATGATGGATTATATCCATTCTATGTTAGGTCTCCCAAGGTCGAAAGAATTGATACTTATTCATTCGAAGGAGAGGCTGTTCTCATGGCTGGAGATGGTGTTGGCGCAGGGAAGGTATTTCATTATGCCAATGGAAAGTTTGATTATCATCAAAGAGTGTATTGTTTTTATGATATAAATAGAATTAAAGGTAAACTCCTATATTATTACATGCTTAGTCTATTTAAATATGTTATAGAGCAATTGAGCGCAAAGAGTACTGTTGATTCAGTTCGATTAAATATGATTCAAGACTTTACAGTTTGTTTACCATCGGAATCTGAGCAATATACTATAATTGCATATTTAGATAGTCAGATAGATAGAATTGACCAAACTATTAAAACTGTAGAGAAACAAATCTCCCTTCTCCAGGAGCGTAAGCAGATTATCATCAACGACGTAGTAACTGGTAAAGTGAAAGTGGTATGATTATTTGAAAGTAGAGAATGTACAGCAAATTACCGAACTTGAAAGGATGAAAGATTGTCACAATCCTCGTTATATCATGTTTTTGTACTATATTTGTAGGATTTTAGAAATAACAAGACACTAACTATCATGGCAAAGAAGAACGATATCATTGTCGAAGATGTGGTCATAAAAACTATGGCCAAAAACGGAATCGATTATCTCTGTATAACAGACATCGCGAAAAAGAAAAATGCAGACGACCCAAATGGCGTGATTTCCAATTGGATGCGGAACCGCAATACTGTGGAGTTTCTTGGCATTTGGGAGACCCTTCACAATCCCAATTTTAACCCCCTCGAATTCGAGGGGTTTAGAAAGGAGGCTGGTCTAAACGCTTTTACCCTTTCTCCTTCTCGCTGGATAGAAGCTACAAATGCTATTGGTATCATTTCGCAGCCAGGGCGATACGGCGGAACCTATGCTCAGACAGATATAGCATTTGAGTTCACATCCTGGATTTCTGTTGAGTTTCGCCTTTATCTTGTCATGGAGTTCCAACGTTTGAAAGCAAAAGAACAGGAATTGTTAGGTTGGACCGCCAAAAGAGAACTGTCCAAAATCAATTATCATATTCATACTGATGCCATCAAGAGTCATTTGATACCGGAAGAAATAACCCCTGCTCAAGCCAGTATCATTTATGCAGAGGAGGCCGATGTGTTGAATATGGCGATGTTTGGTAAGACTGCAAAACAATGGCGTGAGGCAAATCCCGATTTGAAGGGTAATATCCGTGACTATGCCACCATCAATGAATTGATATGCTTATCGAATATGGAAAACATCAATGCCGTTCTCATTAACGATGGTGTACCACAAGGTGAAAGACTAATAAAATTAAATCAGATTGCTATTCAACAGATGCGGATTTTGGAGGGGAATAGCGGTAGGGACATCTTGAAATAATTGGTTGGCCGATATAATAATAACAAACTGACATGAAGATATCAGAGACGAACGAACAGGCTTTTGAGGCCCAGATAGAACAGGCGTTGATAGGCAGCACCCGAGAGGAACGAGAGGCGGCAGGACAGACCGACGTGGATGCCCAGCAACCAGGCCTCGACCAATACTATTGGGGACTGCCGAAGGACATGGACAAGAAACTGGCCTTGGACACGCGCCGCCTGTGGTCGTTCTTGGAAGAGACCCAGCAGGACGAACTGAGCAAATACACGGGTTCGGACTTAAAAGGCGAGGTGGCACGGCATATCTCCAAGACCATCGAGACTTTCGGTGTCATCCAGGTGCTGAAAGAACCTGTGGAGTTCCAGAACATGAAACTACGTCTGTTCTTTCCCAAGCCCTCACCTACCGACAGCAAGGCATCATGGGAGAAGTACCGCCAAAACCAGTTCTCCCTGACCCGCCAGCAGACCTTCTCTGTCGCCAAGCCCGGACTGGAGATAGACATGGTGCTGTTCGTCAACGGCGTTCCCCTCTTCACCTTCGAACTCAAGAATCCCTGGACCCACCAGACCGCCAGATACGACGGACAGAAGCAGTACTGCTCCACCGAACGCAACCCTAAAGAGACACTGCTCAGTTTCGGACGTTGCCTCGCCCACTTCACGATGGATAAAAACGAGGTATTCTTCACGACCCGCCTCGCCCTCGACAAGACCTACTTCATGCCCTTCAACCAAGGACTGCCCGATGGACAAGGCGCAGGCAATCCCGTGCGCCCAGACGGAGGTTACAAGACCGCCTATATGTGGGAGCATATCATGCAGAAGGACACGGTGGCCGACATCATCATGAACTACGTGCTGTTCGACTACGGAGAGGCGAAGACACAGAAGAAGGTGCCACACATCATGAAGAACGCCAAACGACTCATCTTCCCCCGATTCCACCAATTGGATGTGGTGAGCCGTCTGACCGACGACGTGGCAAAGGTGGGTGTGGGCAAGACCTATCTGATAGAGCACTCAGCAGGTTCAGGCAAATCGAACTCCCTGACCTGGCTGGCCTTCAAACTCATCAAGACCTGCCCAGAGACGATGGATGCCGTGAGAGCCAAAGCCACAGACGAGCCGCTGTTTAACTCAGTGATTGTGGTGACCGACCGCAAGCTCCTCGACAAGCAGATTACGGACAACATCAAGGCTTTCGGACAGAGCGGAAAGATTGTGACCCATGCTGACTGCGCCGACAGCAGTAACTCGGATAAAACGGGACTGAAACAAGCCATCGAGGCCAACAAGCGCATCATCATCACGACCATCCAGAAATTTCCCTTCATGTGCGATGTCATCAGCGACGTGAGCGACCGAAATTTCGCCATCGTGATTGACGAGGCACACAGTTCACAATCGGGAATCGCCGCCGACAAACTCAACACAGCGGTACAGAAAGGAAGCAACACGGGAGGCGAGGACACCGACGACCTGCTCATGAAGCTGATGAAAGACCGCAAGATGAGCAGCAACTGTTCCTATTTCGCCTTCACCGCCACCCCCAAGAAAGAGACGCTGGAACGATTCGGCACACGGCACTCCGACGGCAAGTTCTATCCCTACCACCTCTACAGCATGAAACAAGCCATTGAAGAAGGTTTCATTCTCGACGTGCTGACCAACTACACCACCTACCGCAGTTACTACGAACTGACCAAGAGCATACAGGAGAATCCGCAGTACAACAACGAGCGGGCGCAGAAACTGCTACGCAGAACCGTGGAACGCGACCCCAAGACCATCACCATCAAGGCTGAGGTCATGCTCAACCACTTCGATGCCAAGGTCTATCGCAACCATAAACTGAAAGGACAGGCCAAGGCGATGGTGGTGACGAAGGATATTGAATGTGCCGTGACCTATTACCAGGCCTTGCAAGACCTCGCCAAGGAAAAACAACTGCCCTACGGCATCCTCGTGGCTTTCTCTGGCACGAAAACAATACAGGGCAGGAAATACTCGGAAGCGGTCTTGAATGGTTTTCCTGAGACCAAGACGGCCGAGGAGTTCGAGAAAGACGAGAACCGAATCCTCGTGGTGGCCAACAAGTACCTGACGGGCTTCGACCAGCCCAAACTCTGCGCCATGTATATCGACAAACCTCTGGACGGTGTACTGGCCGTGCAGGCTCTATCACGTCTGAACCGTTCGGCTCCGGAATTGAAGAAACTGAGCGAGGACCTATTCATCCTCGACTTCTACAACACGGCAGAGAGCATGAAGGAGGCTTTCGACCCTTACTATACGATGACCACGTTATCGGGAGCCACTGACGTGAACGTGCTGCACCAACTCAAGACCACACTGCTCCAGTTCGGCGTGTTCGAGATGGAGGAGGTGGAGGAGTTCATGGACATGTATATCCACGGAGCAGATGCCGGACAATGGGCACCACTACTCGATACCGCCGTGGAGAGGTACGAGAAGGGGATAGAATGGGCAGACAACGGCAAAGCAGACTTCAAGATGAAATGCAAGCAATTCGTCAGGGTCTATTCGCGTGTGGCTGCCATCATCGAATACGAGGTAGCCGACTGGGAGAAGCTCTACTGGTATCTCCGTTTCCTCATTCCCGAACTGCACGTCGATTCGCAGGGCGAGGACATCAAGGATTTGTTGGATGCAGTTGACCTGAACACCTACGGACTACGCCGCACGGCTCTGAACGAGACGGTGGTACTGGACGCTGGCGAGACTACGGTGGAACCCAACAAAGCCATTATGGTGAACGCCGGCAACAACGAGGAGGAACAGAAAGACCCGCTGGACGTGATTCTGGAGGAGTTCAACAACAGGTGGTTCAAGGGATGGAACGCCACACCCGATGAGCAGAAGACGAAGTTCGTGAACGCCGCCAAGGCTGTGGCACACGACAAGGACTACCAAGAGTTAGTGGTGGGCAATCCCGACCAGCAGGCCGTGGAAAAGGCCATGGCCACCATCATCGACAAGGTGGTGCGGCAGATGCGTCGTAGCGATATGTCGCTCTACAAGAGTTACCAGCAGGACGAGGGCTTCAAGGACGACTTCCGCTCGGTCGTCACCCGTATGCTGGGCGATGCTTTCGAGGTACCAGGCTACAAAGGTCTGAGGCTTCGCAGTGTGGAGGACGACCGTGAGGTGCGCAATCTGATTTACCAACGTCTGCTACTCAACAACACCACGTCAGACAATGAACTGGTACGCGAGGTGTTCGAGGTTTTCGGGGAGCGTTATCCGCTGATGGACGTTCTCGACTGGACACGCATCATCCGTGACTATACAGGCATGGTACGTGAGGCTAACCGTGAGAAAGACATCATCACAGGTAAGGCCGCCGACGGAGCAGACTTCAAGCAGCCATAGCGTCCTCTCCAGACACCTGATGACCTTATGACTAGGAGTATAATGAAGGATATGAACCATGGCATTCTGGGTATGGGGTTGATTTAATTGGAAACAACGGGATTAGGTTTTTGGTTTTAGCAGTTAGCTTCTTGTTCCCCCCAAAAAATACGAGTGGTAATTTTGCAAGAGTGATTGAAAAGGATTAAATTTGCAACGAAAGAACTATATTTTCACTTTTATTCCCATTTTTACTTGCAAAAGTTGAATTCAAATTTTTCAGAAAAATGACATACAAAAACTTACTTCTCTTATTTGGCTGTGCGGCCTTCTCCATGGCTGCACAGGCACAAGTGACGATCAACATCGATTCCAACGAACGTGGCCCGAAGGTGAGTCCCATGCTCTATGGCATCTTCTATGAAGATATCAACCACGCGGCCGACGGCGGACTTTACGCCGAACTGATACGCAACCGCTCGTTCGAGGACGGCCCACGTTTTGGTGCGCCAGCCGACATGCAAGGTTGGTCAACCTATGCCGCCGCTCCGTCGCAACTCAACGCAAGGCTCATACAGTCCACGAAAAAGACGCCCTTGCTCAATGCCGTACAGCACAACGCCCTGGAGCTCGACATCAAGGCCTCACCCTCGATGCCCGTATGTTTGGTGAATGAGGGTTACTGGGGCATCAACGCCGTGCAAGGACGTAGTTACCGCCTGTCGTTTTGGGCCAAGACGTTGAAGTACCAAGGGACCTTGAAAGCGACGCTCTGCTCGAAGGACGGCGACCGTATTTATGCCGAGAGCGCGGTGAGCGGTTTTCCTGCCAAAGCCAAAGGATGGACGAAGTATGAGGCCACACTCACTGTCAACGATAACGACCCTCAGGCGCAGTTCGCTTTCGTCTTCGATGGTGTGGGACAAGTGCAGCTCGACGTGGTCAGCCTCTTCCCGCCCACCTTCAAGAACCGAGAGAACGGCATGCGTCCCGATCTCGCCAACATGCTGTGGCAGATGCACCCGAAGTTCATGCGTTTCCCCGGAGGTTGCTTCGTGGAGGGACAGGAGAGTCCCGACAACGCCTTCCGTTGGGAACGAACCATCGGTCCAATCGAGGAGCGTGAGGGCCACTGGAACGTTAACTGGGGCTACCGCACCACCGACGGATTGGGTTACCATGAGTACCTGCAACTGGCAGAGGACCTGGGCGCCAAACCGCTGTTCGTGGTGAACGTCGGACTATGGCACGGCGGCATGACGCCTTACGACAGCATCCAGTCCTGGATTGACGAGTGTCTGAATGCCATAGAGTATGCCAACGGCCCCGTCACATCGAAATATGGTGCGATGCGCGCCAAGAACGGACACCCCGAGCCTTTCGGCCTGGAATACCTGGAGGTGGGTAACGAGAACAACCAACCCGACCCACGCCAGCAAAGCGACCACTACTACGAGCGTTACGACCAGTTCTACAAGGCCATCCGCGCCAAGTACCCCGAGATGAAGATCATCGGCAACGTGGTGGCATGGGGCGACGACAACCCCAAGTGGAACTCCCCACTGCCCGTTGACCTGCTGGATGAGCACTACTACCGCTCTCCCGATTGGTTTGCAGGAGCCTTCCACAAATACGACAGCTACGACCGCAAAGGGCCGAAGATCTATGTGGGCGAATACGCCGTGACCAACGGATTCGGCAACTTAGGCAACATGAACGCCGCCTTGGGCGAGGCCGTCTATATGATGGGCATGGAAAACAACAGCGACGTGGTGGAACTGGCCTCCTATGCGCCCATCTTCGTCAACGAGAACGACGCCCGTTGGCGCCCCGACATGATACGCTTCAGCAGCAGCCGTGTCATGGGCACTCCCTCCTACTACGTCCAGCAACTCATGCCACAGCACATCGGAACGCAAGTGGTGAAGGTTGTCCAGAACAACCCCTACGAGGGAGCGAACAACAAACAGTTGACACCCAAGAAGAGTTACGCTGGTTTCGGCACATGGGCTACACGAGCCACGTTCGAGACGAATCAGGACAACTTGGAATACGTCAATGGCGACTGGAAGAAGGAAGGCAACACCGTCCGTCAGACGGGCAACGAGCAAGCCACCATCTGTCTGGAGAAGGACGTGATCAACAGCGACCACTACACTTGTAAGTTCCGCGCCCGAAAGGACGAAGGCGACGAGGGCTTCCTCATAATCTTCAACTATGTGGACAAGCAGAACTACTGCTGGCTGAACTTCGGTGGATGGGGCAACACCCAGCATGCCATCGAGCAAATCAGCAACGGAGGCAAGTTGCAGACCGCCGGCCGACGGGGCCATGTGGAGTCTGGACGCTGGTACGACATCACCCTGCAGGTGGCAGGCGACAGCGTGAAGGCGTGGCTCGACGACAGACTGGTCTTCGACACGGTGCTCAAGCACGACGACACTAAGGGCATCTTCTCTTCCGCCACCATTGATGAAGCCACAGGCGAGCTGATTGTGAAGGTGGTCAACACGAGCGAGGTGGCTACCACCGCAGCCTTGAACCTGAAGAACTTCACCCCGAGACAGGCCCGTGTGGTGCGTCTGGCTGCCAACGACGGCATGGACGAGAACACGCTCCAAGCGCCCACCCACATCCATCCTGTGGAGCAACTGCTCTCTCCCGATGGCGACTGTGTTCCGCTTGATGTTCCTCCCTACTCTCTGAATATCGTCAGATTTAAATAGGCGTTAGGCATTAGGCTCTATTAGTCGAGAGTCATCACCATTTCATCTCATTCCTGCTTATTGTTCGACTCTCACCCCACCCATAATCATACGCAAAAAACGACAGGAAAGGCCTGTCGTTTTCTCTTATAACTGACTGATTTTCAGATTGAGCGGCAAACGGGGCTCGAACCCGCGACCTTCGGCTTGGGAAGCCAACGCTCTACCAACTGAGCTATTGCCGCAATATGAATAATCACTTGTCTCGCAGGCAAGATGCCTGCGTACCCCACTTGTATCTTTGCAAAGTTAGTAATAATTCTTCAAACAACAAGCATGAACGAGGAAAAAGATAAGTGGAAAGGCCGTTTTTTTGCTCCATCCACCCTGGAGGGCAACATCCCCCTACATGAGTTTCACCCCACCCCGCCCTGCGGGCACCCCTCCCCTTAGAAGGGAGGGGAGTTGGTTAGATGAGGGGCATGCCGAGACGCTGGCACTCCTCGCGCATGGACTGCGGCCAGATGCTGGCCTGGATCTCTCCGATATGCGCTTTGTGGAGGAGCATCAAGCAGAGTCGGCTTTGTCCGATACCACCTCCGATGCTGAGTGGCAGTTCACCATTGAGCAGTTTCTGGTGGAAGAAGAGGTTCTTGCGTTCTTGTTTGCCTGTGAGCTCGAGTTGGCGAAGGAGTGTCTCCTTATCCACTCTGATGCCCATGGATGAGAGTTCAACAGCACAGTTGATGAGCGGGTACCAGACGAGTATATCGCCATTGAGTCCGTTGAAACCGTCTTCATTGGGCGTTGTCCAGTCATCGTAGTCGGGGGCTCTGAGGTCGTGAGGTTCTCCATTGGACAGTTTTCCTCCGATACCGATGATAAACACGGCTCCGTATGCTTTAGTGATGGCATTCTCACGCTCCTTGGCTGTCATGTTGGGATACATGGCGATGAGTTCCTCTGAGTGTATGAACTTGATTTCCTCGGGCAAGAAAGGGGCGATCTGCGGGTAGGTCTCGCAGACAAGATATTCCGTGCGCTGCATGGCAGCGTAGATAGACTTGACGATTTTCTTGAGGAACTTGATGTTTCTGTTTTCTGGGAGGATAGTCCTTTCCCAGTCCCATTGATCGACATAGAGCGAGTGGAGGTTGTCGAGTTCCTCGTCGCCTCTGATGGCGTTCATGTCGGTGTAGAGTCCGTATCCGGGTTTGATGTTGTACTCAGCGAGCATGAGCCTCTTCCACTTGGCCAGTGAATGCACCACTTCAGCCACTTGGTCGTCCATATCCTTGATGGGGAATGAAACGGGTCGTTCCACTCCGCTCAAGTCGTCGTTGATGCCAAGTCCTCGCTGCACAAAAAGGGGTGCAGTGATTCTCCTCAGCCTGAGTGCCGTGGAGAGGTTGGCCTGAAAAAAGTCCTTGATGAGTTTGATTCCCTGTTCTGTTTGTGCCGGTGTCAGAAGTTGTTGATAGCCCTCTGGTTTGATCAGTTTGCTCATTTTGTCAGTCTATTAGTCTCTTTGATGTCAAAAATTCGGTGCAAAGGTAAAAATTAAAAACCAAATAAAAGCATTTTTGGTGGATTTTCTTTCATTTAGTCATAAAAAAGAATAAAAATACCGATATTTTGTCAAACTTTAAATGCCATATCCTAACAATGCAAGGTGGAACCCCACCCCTACCCCTCCCCTCGAAAGGGAGGGGAGTCGAAGAACTCGAAGATGACAACCGTGGGTACACTTCGCTTCGCTCTGTGCACCCACGGTTACAAATATGGAGGTGATTTTATTCGATGGTTCCGATGATTTCGGTCAGTGATGATATCTTATGCTGGTCGAGCCATTGGTTGATACCATCACGGATTTTGACGGAGATAGCAGGATCGATGAAGTTGGCGGTGCCTATTTGTATAGCAGATGCTCCAGCCATGAAAAACTCGATGGCGTCGTTGGCATTCATGATGCCACCCAGTCCGATGACGGGTATCCTGACCGCCTTCGCCACCTGCCAGACCATCCTGACCGCAACAGGCTTGACAGCCGGTCCGCTGAGTCCACCCGTCTTGATGCTGAGTTTGGGTTTTCGGCGTTCGATATCGATAGCCATTCCCATGAGCGTGTTGATGAGCGACACACTGTCGGCTCCCTCATCCTCCACAGCCTTGGCAATATCGGTGATGTCGGTGACGTTGGGTGAGAGTTTGACGATGAGTGTCTTATGGTATTTGGTACGGACCGCCTTGACCACCTCTGCCGCTCCTTTTCGGGTGACCCCGAAAGCCATGCCTCCGTCCTTGACGTTAGGGCATGAGATATTGAGTTCGATGGCGGGTATGCGATCGAGTTGGTCGATGTGTTCGGCACACGCTGCATAATCATCGGGCGAACTGCCGCTGACATTGACGATGAAATGCGTGTTGATGTCCTTGATTTGGGGATAGATGTTGTTGCAGAAATACTCCACCCCTTTGTTTTGCAGTCCGACACAGTTGAGCATCCCTTGTGGCGTTTCTGCCATGCGTGGATAGTCGTTGCCTTCACGATGATGGAGTGTGGTGCCTTTGACGATGATGGCTCCTATGTCTTCGAGGTTGACGAAGTCGGCATATTCCATTCCATATCCGAACGTGCCAGAAGCGGTCATGACGGGGTTCTTGAGTTGGAGTTCACCTATATTGATATTGAGATTAGCCATGTTTTTGATTAAATGGGAGTTAAAGGGGAAGTTAAAGGGGAAGTTAAAAAGGGGAGTTAAAGGGGAGTTATAGGGGGGTTAGAGTTCCCACGTCAGTTGCCGGATATCGAAGACAGGGCCTTCCTTGCAGACGCAAACGTTTCCCTTCACCGTCTTCTCCACACAGCAGAGACAAGCCCCGATGCCACACGCCATCATGTTTTCCAGCGACACCTCACAGGGGATGTTGTTGGCCATGGCGTATTTGGCCACATTCACCATCATGGGTTTTGGACCGCAGCAGGCAATGTGTGCGAACTTCCTTTCTCCCAGCACTGAGTGATTGGTGACAAATCCTTTTTGCCCCAATGATCCGTCCTCTGTGGTGACAAGCACCTCTCCGATGCTCTGAAAGAGTTCGAGTTGCAGAAGGTCGTTATTCGTTCTGGCACCAAGGAGGAAAACGGGTTTCTGTCCTCGTTTTTTCAGTTCCTCACCGTAGTAGAGCAGAGGTGCCACTCCTACCCCACCACCTACCAAGAGCCACTCTTCCTGATGGTCATCTTGAGGCAAAGAGAATCCGTTGCCAAGAGGAAAGACGATATCGAGCATGTCGCCTTCCTTGAGTTGAGCCAGTGTTCTTGTGCCTTCACCAACGGTTTGGACGAGCAGCCAAAGTTGGTTGTTGGACCTATCGACATAGTTGACCGAAATGGGGCGGCGCAGGAAGGTGTGGGGTGCTCCCTCCACTTTCACCTGTACGAACTGCCCTGGCAGGATTTCCGGCAGTGGTTGTTGGTCGGTCAATTTCAGGAGCACATAGCGCTGGTGCGGATATGTCACTTCCTGGACCTTAAGGTTTTTGACGTATTTTTTCATCACGTTTTTGATGTTGTTTGTTTTTGTTGTTGGTACCTTTCTCGTGAAAGATGATTGATGGAGACCGCAGGGCGACCGCATGGGAACCTTACGGAGACCTCATGAAACCCCACCCCTACCCCTCCCCTTCGATGGGAGGGGAGTTATTAGATGTCCCTCCCCTACGATGGGAGGGGAGTTTTGGATGTCCCTCCTACGATGGGAGGGGAGTTTTGGATGTTCTTCCCCTTCAATGGGAGGGGAGTTTTGGATGTTCTTCCCCTTCGATGGGAGGGGAGTTATTAGATGTTCCTCCTACGATGGGAGGGAGTTGGGCGATTACCTGATACCCCATTGGCTGGGTTTGCATTCCGCCTCGATAAGGTCCTCGACGTCGTCGTCGA
>CAMOWU010000066.1 GCA_946628545.1 uncultured Bacteroides sp.
TGGAACTAACGTATTTTTAGACTTTTCTCTGCATCCAGAGCGCAAAGAACGGGTCATAAACCATATATGGAAAGTGATTGTTTTGAGAATCAGTTATCCTAAGTTTGGAACACTCATTGTCATTATCACGTTTATGATTATCACGTTTATGATTATCACGTTTATGATTATCACGTTTATGATTATTATGTTTATGATTATTATGTTTATGATTATTATGTTTATGATTAGCGTACGTGAAATCATGCTGAACCTTGACGATGAGCCTACCGCCATCGTGGAACAGAAGGTGAGCACAACAGGTGCAACCGGATGGTACACACTCGACGGACGCCGTCTGCACGACAAACCATCGGTGCGTGGCATCTATCTGAACAATGGCAAAAAGGTGTTCATCAAATAAG
This sequence comes from uncultured Bacteroides sp., assembly GCA_946628545.1. Lineage (GTDB taxonomy): Bacteria > Bacteroidota > Bacteroidia > Bacteroidales > Bacteroidaceae > RUG11857. The sequence continues at coordinate 405 of CAMOWU010000066.1, forward strand.
ATATCAGGATACAGTCTATAAACAATCCACCTGCAGATTCTCTTTGGAGTCGGCAGGTGGATTTATTACTAATTATGGATTTGTGGCCAATTTGAGATAGTACCATTGCAGTGCATATCCCCATTTTTGCAACAAAAACCAACCAAAGTACCCCCAATTTTGCAACAAAAATCAGCCAAAGTACCCCCAATTTTGCAACAAAAATCAGCCAAAGTACCCCCAATTTTGCAACAAAAAACAGCCAAAGTACCCCCAATTTTACAACAAAAAACAGCCAAACTACCCCCAATTTTGCAACAAAAACAGGTAAAGTATCCCCATTTTTGAAACAAAAACACTATCTTTGCATTCGAATGGTAAATATGTATAGGATATGATAATCAGAAGTATATCAAAACAACTGAAAGAGTGGAAATGTGACGAGGAACACAAACCGCTGATACTCCGTGGTGCGCGACAAGTTGGTAAGACAACATTGATCAATGATTTCGGACAATCTTTCGAAAACTACCTCTATTTTAATTTGGATAAGAAATCAGATCGATTGTTGTTTGAGATGGAATACCCGCTCAATGAATTAGTGAATCTGCTGTTCACCCGCACAGGGAAGATACGTGCGAAAGGTAGTACGCTTATTTTCATCGACGAGATACAGAATTCCCCACAGGCTATCAATCTACTCCGCTATTTTTACGAAGAACGAAGAGACATTCATGTTGTGGCCGCTGGTTCTTTGTTGGAGAATGTGGTTGATGTGGGTTGTTCCTTTCCCGTTGGACGCGTTGAGTTTCTCCCACTACGCCCATGTTCTTTTCTTGAGTTTGCTCAAAGCATGGGACGTGAAAACATGATTGAAATCATCAAGCAACCTCTGTATTCCATTCCTTTCCACACCGAATTGATGGCGCTTTTCAACCAATATTGTCTGGTGGGCGGTATGCCTAAAGCCGTACAACATTATGTGGACAATGGTAACATAATGGCTTTGAACAAAATATACTCCAACTTGCTCAAGGCATATATGGATGATGTGGAAAAATACACGAGAAAGGGCAAGACAAACGAAATCGTACGCTACATTATAAAATATGGCTGGATGCAGGCAGGAGCAACAATTACACTCGGGAGTTTCAATGGCTCTGACTATAAGTCAAGGGAAGCAGGCGAGGCCTTTCGGCTTCTTGAAAAAGCTATGCTTCTCGAGTTGGCCTATCCCACCACTCAAACCATCACGCCAGCCATGCCTGATTTGAAGAGGATGCCCAAGTTGTTCTGGTTCGATACAGGTTTAGTCAATTACGTGGGAAATGTCAGACGTGAAATGATAGGTTCCGATGCTATCCATCAAATATGGAGAGGACGTATAGCTGAACAAATTGTAGCCCAAGAACTACTGACCCTCAACAACGACATCAACCAAACACGCCGTTTCTGGACAAAAGGACATGGAAGCAATGGCGCTGAAGTCGATTTCGTGTGGATGGTGGACTCGGAGGTCATACCCATAGAGGTGAAGACTGGCCACAATTCCCACCTCCGTTCACTACATTCCTTTATGGAAGAGACACCCTTAGATGTGGCGGTGAGGGTTTGGTCGGGTCCTTTTTCAGTGGACCATGTAGTAACAGCCAACAAGAAGAAGCCCTTCAAACTCATCAACTTACCTTTCTACCTTATATGGAACCTCGAAAACATAGTCAGAAAGGAATTATAAGATTCAACGCCCATTACAGGTCAAGAATCGATGTGAATGCACACCGATTCCTGACACTATATTTTCTGATTTGTCACACTAATGACTGCTGCATTCTATCAAATACACAAATGGTTTTATTTGCTTCACTTTCTTAGAAAGAGGGAGGGGAGATTCATCTGCCTTCTCTCTCAGACCGATTTGCACTCATCCATCAAACGTGCAGACCGCAGCATCGGATAAGAAGAGTCTTCGCATATCCGCAATCACTTTTTTCAATCATCGAAGATCATTTTTCAATAACAGTGCAAGTGGATACAAGAACAACCAAGTAATGACCTATTTGATAGGAAAAGTACCTTTATTCAGTTAAATTTGATTTAAATTACACCTTATTAGAATAGAATACCAGAATTATTTCGTACTTTTGCAACAAGTATCGCCGACGCACCGTAAACGGTGTAAGCTTAGGCTGATTCTCTGAGCGCAGAGTGGCGATATGATTTTTGTGGAATAACATAACGGCATTAGCTGGTTATCGAATATATCTAGGAATGTAGGAGTTCACAAGATATTATGTACTCGATACGATACAGCCAAATGCCCATGCGATAGCGTGGGCACGGCTTATCTTCGAGTACGGGCATCTCCTACAGCCCCTAGATGTTGGATAAGACGAGGTTCACGCTTCTTCTTGTCTATATCTGGAGGGTTGTAAAGTTGTCCGTACATCATCTGTCGATAAGCCATGCAAGGCCTAAACTATCGTATAGATGTTACGGACATTTGAAATTAATAATCGACGATATCTCGGCAATAAATTCAAGTTGCTTCCCTTCATTCGTCGTATTGTGGACAAAGAATGCGATAATGTGACATCAGTACTTGATGCATTTTCAGGTACTGGGTCTGTTTCCTTTGCATTTCTTGATAAGCAGTTGTTGGTCAATGATATGATGTACTGCAACTATCTGGCTGCACTCTGTTGGTTTTCGCCACAGGTTGTAAATAGAAAGAGTTTGGAGGAATTACTTGAATATTACAACAAGATTGACACATCAAAGGAAGACAACTACATGTACCAGACTTTCCGCGACACATATTTTAGCGCAAATGTCTGCCGAAGGATTGGTTATATCAGAGAAGATGTTGAACGAAAATTCACTGCAGGTGAGCTGAATGAACGGGAACGTGCAGCTGTAATTACCTCGTTGATATATGCGATGGATAGAATATCCAATACCTACGGACACTACGATTCATATATACAGCATGCTATTTACAACAACAACTTCGAACTGCGTCAACCAAAATTGGATTACAATCTGAATCACGAGAATCACTGTTTTAATATGGATGCAAATCTGCTAGCTAGTGAAGTCACCTGCGATCTTGCATACCTTGACCCCCCTTACAATTCACGCAACTATTGCGATGCATATCATTTGTTGGAAAATGTGGCTCGATGGGAACAGCCTGAGGTTGTCGGTGTGGCAAGAAAGATGGATCGCTCAGCTATGAAAAGTGAGTATTGCAAGGTAACGGCAAATGAATCCTTAGAAGATCTTGTCGATAAGTTGCGCTGCAGATATATTCTATTGTCGTACAATAATAATGGTCAAAAGCTTCAGATACGAAGCAATGCAAAAATAAGCGATAATGAGATTATGCGCATTCTTGGCAAGCGTGGTGAGGTAAGAGTGTTTACACATGACTTCAAACCTTTCTCGGCAGGTCGTGGTGAAAATGTTGGTAACCAAGAAAGATTGTTCCTATGCGTCGTTCAGAGATGAATAGTTGGTTCACGGTATCACCTTTGAACTATATCGGCGGCAAGGCTCGCATATTAGACCAGTTGCTGCCTGTGTTCCCTGAGCACATTGGGACCTTTGTTGATTTGTTTTGTGGTGGATGTAATGTGGGAATCAACACTCAAGCGGACAACTACATCTATAACGATAATAATCGTGAGTTGATTGGACTCTTGAAAACGTTCCTACGAATGAACACAAAAACCATACTGAGACGAATGGATGAAATCGTGGAGCACTATGGCTTTTCCAAAACAAAAGACCACAATTTTGCCTATTACGGTGGCAATCCTATGAAAGGTGTTTCACGCTACAACAAGGAAGCATTCTTACGACTTCGGCAAGACTACAATAACAGCCCTCGCAACAACCAACATTACATTATGCTTTATGCTTTGGTGGTATTTGGGTTCAATAATCAGATGCGTTTCAACGACCGAGGTGAATATAATCTGCCTGTAGGCAAACGTGACTTCAACGACGTGATTCGCCGCAAGTTACAGGTTTTTGTTGAGAAACTAAAAACGCAACATCCAGTTGTACTAAACAAAGATTTCCGTCAATTCGACATCAAACAATTGGACAACCAGAGCCTTGTTTATCTCGACCCGCCCTATCTCATCAGTACCGCCACCTATAATGAAGGCGGTGGCTGGACGGAAAGAGACGAACTAGATTTGCTGGACTTCATGGATAGACTAAACGAACAAGGTATACACTTTGTGCTTTCGAATATGCTGGAGCACAAAGGTAGGAAGAATCATCTGCTTATTAACTGGATAGAGCAGCGAAATTGGCAGGTGGTACGAATTAATATCGACTATAGCAACTCCAACTATCAGGTGGAGGGTAAGGATTCAGGTACTGTAGAATTATTGGTTAAAAACTATTAGCCGTATGGGTAGAGACATTATCGAAACACTGTCATACAGTTCGTTTTTCTGGTCACTTGGCACTACGAGCTTCCGAACAAAGGAGTTCAACTATTCTATTGAAAAGCAATTGGCTTGCCTTGATGATTTCTGGAAGATTCCAGAAAACAGCAATCAGGGATGGGAAAAGAAATGTATGGCTCCTGGGCAGAAAGACATCTATGACATTAAGAACCGTTATTATGACTTCATGCGAGAGCGTGGACTGACGGTTGGAGATGACGCTATTAAATATAAAGCGGCGCGCGAAAAGACTTCTGGCCTTGTTGATTTAGGTCTCATTAACGAAAACCACCGTTTAACAGAAGTAGGCCGACGCATACTTGAAATATCACAAAGCGAAGACTATAAATCTGACAATCCACTGCTGATATCCAAAGACAGCTATGTCTATTTGAAACAACTGCTAAAGACATTCATCAAAACTGACGGTGTTTATGTAAGGCCATTTGTCGTGGTGCTTTATCTCCTGTCAAAACTTGATTATCTAACCTACGAAGAGTTCACTTTCTTGGCGCCACTCTGTACCTCAGCTGAAATCACAGATCAAATGATAGAAGATATCAAGGCCATTCGAAGAGGTGAAAAGTGTAAAGAACAGATCATCATTCTGGTCATGATGACAAAGGAAAACTACCAGAAAGCCTATCAGGTCTTGATGGAAAATGAAGTAAGTGAGTATATTATTACTCAGATAGGTCTGAATCGTAAAAGTCGTGACTACGATAAACCATATTATCCGCTATATCAAAGGCTGAAAGAAGTATATTTGAATAAAGACTATAGCAATGTACACTTGCTATACAAGCAAACAATGGCAGTCAAAAACACTGGACGTTATTGGCGTAGATATTTATTTGACACCGTGTCATCAGCTGCTATAAAGAAAGCGCCAAGGGAGCATTTGTTACCATCTATTTTCGACAATGTCGCCAATGAAGAGGAATTCAAAACTGCTTTCTTCAAGATGATGCACCTCATCAAGAATTTGGCAACATTGCAAGACTATTTCGATTTGAACCGCCGCTATCTGAACATTGCAAATGTGATGATTTTCGAAGATGAACGGGTTAAGCTGGATTTGGTACCAAAGCAGTTTTTTGCTTCCGCCATTGAAGAACTTTATCTATCAGCATATACGCCATCAGCAGAGTTGGAGCAAGACTGTAAGATAGATGACATATGTCCAGCCCTGAGATTTGATAAAGATGATGTCGTCGCAAGACTCAAGAATGAACTTGGCATAGAACTGGATAATATTGACGATGCCTATTCTGAGGTAGAAAAGCGTCGTTACGACAGATTCAAATCGATGGTTGACACACGATTTACTGATAACAAATTGCTTCAACTATTGGATGATTTCGATAACCGGAATGACGATGAAATAAGCAAGAAGGTTACCGACAATGCAGATACACCCACCATCTTTGAGTATATACTTGGTATCATTTGGTATAAGGTTAGCGGATACAAGGGGCGAATACTCGACTATATGAAATTGAGTCTTGATGCCAATCTGTTGCCGATTACCCATGCAGCAGGGGGAGAGGCAGATATCGTTTATGAATATTCTGCTACAGAGTATTATCCTGCACATACATTGTTGTTAGAGGCTACTTTGGCAGATAGAACCAATCAACGACGCATGGAGATGGAACCAGTTTCTCGGCATCTTGGAAATCATATATTAAGAACAAAAAACAAGAATTCTTATTGTCTATTTGCCACTAACTATCTTGACCTGAATGTCATATCTGATTTTCGTGGAAGGAAACACATGGTATTTTATGATACGAGAGATGAATCCCACTATCTCATGGGGATGAAGATCATTCCAGTTCAAACTTCTGATTTGCGTTCGATTTTAATTACAAAAAAGAAATACTCCGAACTCTACCCAAAATATGAGCAGGCTTATCAAAATGACAAGGGGATGTTGCCTGTTTACTGGTATGAGACATGTGTCAAAGAGAAGACGGATATATCATCTTTCTTGCAAGCACCTGAGTTGTCTGAGTTTGCTGACGACATGATGAAAGCCTTGCAAGGCATCTCTATCTTGAAACTGCAGAAAGCCTGTATTGAGAAATTCGGTGAAACTTACTGCACGATGAAAGTTACTGACTGGTATCGTGTAGCCAAGGAATACATAGAGCTACAAACCAAGCGCAATTATGTGCCTGATGATGAAGAAGTGACGTGGCAGATGGCAGCCGAGCATGCTGATTTTTCCTCAGTTACGACTACAAAATAACAAGCAATTTCATCTTGAAGAGCTGAGTAAATCCGACCAACAGGAGTTGGCATGGAAGCCGAGCGATATGATAGTTGCGTAATCTGCCTGGACAGTGACTTGTATGATATGACGATGGATTTCTACGTGAAGTACGTTAGATGAAGTATGTCAGGGAGGGCATCCCCGTCCTGAGGACGGAGTCCGATGCTTAAAACAGTTGATTCCGTTTTAGACAGCAAAAGAGAATGGTGAGTTGCCAGTGGACCCACATCTTGCATCAAGGCTACGATTACATATACAAAAGGGTCTATCATGCCTGCCCACCAAACCAGAAAGCACAGTCGAATTACATTTCCCTTTGAAAAATTTTGTTTTTTTATCGGATGTATGTAAATTTGCTTTTGACTTCGGGATAGGTATTTCCAATTTGAATTGACACTGCTAAATTTCACGTTTTCAGCAATATACAAAAAGCTCCTAAGGTCTTTTTTACTGACAATCAAACTTCAAACTTGAGATACTACTAAGTATAAAAAAACTAATATCAACAGAGGAGGATTCTTAATGACGTTTACATTAGACACTTTTACTTACGTTGCTTGCTTTGTTATCATTGCAGCTTTTGTGGCAGCTTGGATATATGTCGCTACAACCAAGAATGAGGAATTGCCAAAAAAAAGGAAATGGATAGACCAATTGCCTTCCATCATTTCAACTCTTGGTGTATTGGGTACGTTCCTTGGCATAACGAGAGGATTGATGTCGTTTGACACTGCTGCTCTGGATCAGAGCATCCCTATTTTATTGGATGGTTTGAAAACAGCTTTCTTTACGTCATTGCTTGGAATGTCGGGGTCACTCGTTCTCAACAGAATCGTCAGTTCAAAATTCGATAAGGAACCTAAGAGCTCTGAAATAGAGAAAGCTGCACGCATGATCATTGATGCGATAAATGCAAATCAACACACATTACCAAGAATCTTGGAAGATGCAAACAAATACCTCGTAGCGGCTCTTTCACAAAATGAGACGGTCAAGACGATTAGGCAAGATGTAGAACAAGTGAAAGATGATATTGAAGAACTGAAGGGGATCAATCAGGAATTGAAGTCCGTCCTAAATGATATTTCTTCATCCACTACAGCAGTTGCAGAAGAATTACCAAGATTAAGAGCTGTTGCCGTTACAGCCACAGCTTCTATATCAGCAATAGACAACAATGTTGAGGATATCAGCAAAGCAGTATCATCTGTTGATAGTAACATTTCTGAATTAAGTGAGAATGTGGAATCTGATGCCGAAGAAGTAAAATCGACCCTTTCTTCTATTTCTCGATTGGCTGAAAATATACGTGATGTAGTAAATGAAATCAACAACCATATTGCAGACGAGGAGGATTATTGATGGCAAAAAACAATGTTTGGATGTCTGTCTCAGACTTGATGACAGGACTGATGGTTATTTTCCTTTTTGTAGCTATCGCTTATATTAAACGAGTGCAAGATAATCAGTCTGTCTTGACCCAATATGTGGAAAACAGACAAGACTTGCATGACAAACTCGTTGCCGAATTTGAGGAAGAAGCAGAACAAGGGAAAATCTCCATACATGGCGATTTGTCAATGAGATTTGAAAATGCCCAAACTCTTTTCGCACCAGGAAGCTGGGCACTGACTCCAGCCTTTGAGCAAGAGTTGGCCAACTATATTCCACGTTATTTGGGAATTCTTCTTAATGCGTCCATGAAAGATAAAATACGTGAAATAAGAATAGAGGGACACACCGACAATGTTCCTTATCCTCAGCTAAATCCAGATCCGTATTTTGCAAACCTGATTCTATCTCAAAGACGTGCATTGAATGTCATGCATTTTATTCGGAACTTGCCTGAATATCAACAATATTCAGATGAAGACAAAGAATTACTTGAATATTGGTTTACAGCCAATGGGCTGTCATATGGCAGAGCTCTAGATGACGAGTCAGACTACATTCATAGAACAAAAAAGGCTATTAACAAAAGCAAGTCCAGGAGAGTCGAGTTCAGGCTTATCACAGCAGGAGAAGAAATGCTTGAAGAGTTTGTTGAAAAAACAAAGTAGAGTATGAATGAAATGTCAACCATAAGTTCACTGATTGCTCATCACGAAGAGTTGTCGAGGTTGTTGCCCTTCATCAAAGGCATCGCTATCATTGAATATGATGGCGATGATATTGGGGCTAGCACAGGATTTTATGAGTATCTGTTGGATAATGGACTATCCATTGATGTTGTCAAACGAATTATACTCTGTGGCAGAAAGTCGGAAAAAAGAGAAAGCAACGTGCAAACGCTTCGTGCACTCTTCCCATCAGTAGAACCTGAGAAAACAAACAAAAAATGGTATGATACCGACTTCAAAAGTTTGAACATACTTAACGTTCTTGTACTACACATGGCGACATGTATTCCTGTTGGTGAATATGATAACAATAGAGGGGATGGTGTAAAACTACATGAAATTGTGGCAATTACCCGTCATGCGTATTCGGTATGCTTTTTGGTTAATTACACATCATTCACAGCCAGTCGAAAAAAAGGATATACATGTCTAAGAGCTAATCTTAGGCTCACGGACTTTACGACCGAGGAAAAAAATGAGGAGATACCAGCTCCCTCTTCTTTCTGCTTAGAGAGACAGGAATATATGAGGACTTGCCAAGAGACATTGTCACCGGAAACTTTATTCTTCCTATGTTTCGATGAAGCAGAGCATGGGTGTGAAGAGTGCAATCAGTGTGATAAATACGGCAAACGAAAGCAGTGTCCATACGCACAAAGAATAATTGCTGAATTTTATCGCAAGGGGATGTATGTGCCGAAAGATGAGAAGATAGCTCACCAATGGGAGGCAATGGCCGCCCGTCAGGGGTATCAACCTGCTCATATTCAAGTGGCTGACGATCTATGCGAAGGCAATGGATGCAATCAATCAATTCAGGAGGCTCTTGACATATATAAGGTGTATGCACGTAGGAATGATGAATATTGCATGAATCGGATGATCACCCTCACTGAAGATAATGAGGAGATAGAAAGGATGATAGCAATACCTTATATCGCCCAGTTGGCGAAAAGAGGTGACGAAAACATGATTCTGAAACTCTCTGATGTATTCCAAAATGGAGATTATGGTCTTCCAAAAGACATCATCCAGCAAGAAGAATGGATAAGACAGGGGGCAGAGAATGGAAACCCTCGTTTTGTCAAGGCTATGGCTGAAATGTATGAGTCAAACGGAAATTGGTCTGATTCATATAACTGGTATAAGAAACTTGCAGAAGTGTGTCCTGAAACAGTGGATGAAAACAAAATTGAAGAGATAGAACTCAAAATGCTCACGAATGGATCTACTGATGAAGAGATAGCCCAAAAAGGTATGGACTACCTCTATGGCTATCATGGCATTGAAAGAGACACACATCTTGCCTTCCGCTGCTTGAATTATGCAAAGGAAAAGGAGATACCTCTCGCTATCGGATTGCTGGGGCAGATGTATCTGAAAGGGTTGGGGATAGAAAAGGATGAGCCTACAGGTGCAACGTTAATAGTGGAAGCTGCAAAAAAAGGTGATTTGCTGAGTAAAGAATCCATTGTATATCATCTTTATGGCTCAGACTATGTTCGTATGAATTGGGGGCTAACTCCTACGGAAGAGACCTCTGAGATAGAGATGTTCCATTATCTTGAAAGTAGTTTTTTCAATGCTATAGATGATGAGTTAAGACAAAACCAGGATAACCCGATTGCCCATTACCTTTTAGGAACCTATTCAAGAATAGAAGAAGAGGCTTTTAGCGAAATGATGACGGCTGCCGAATTGAATTATCCGCCTGCCCAGCACTATTTGGCAATGATGTACAAAGAAGGACGTGGTACTCACCCAGACTCCTCACTTTATCGTGAATGGATTGAGAGGGCGGCAAAAAATGGATATTATGAGGCTGAAGGTGTATATGGAGTGATGCTATATAATCATTGGTCCCAAAAATCTAATGCATTTACATACTTAAAGAATGCATTTGATCAAGGATATAAAGAGTCGGAGGCCTATTGGTGTCTGGCCCAATGCTATATGCATGGAATTGGAACTCAAAAAAATGAGGAAAAGGCACGCCCAATGTATATTAGGGCGGCCGAGAATAATAATCCCTATGCTCAGGAATCTCTATGTAGAGCGTACTTTTATGGTTATTATTCTTTTGAAACAAATTATCATGAAGCCAGAAGATGGGGGGAAGAGGCATTAAAAAATGGCATAAAGAGTGTTCGATTTGAAATAGCATATAGTTCATGGCGGACAGGATATCAGGAAAGATCTCAGGAGCTCTATCTTGAATTGGCTAATGAGGGGAATGCGTTAGCAATGAACAACTATGCCTGTGGTTTATCAAGTAGGGAAGAAAGCGTATTATGGTTCCAAAAAGCCGCTGACGCAGGTAATAGCTATGGGATGTGGAATCTTGCAAGGTACTATAAAGACGGTACTGCCGTAGAAAAGGATATTGAAAAAGCTATTGATTTATACACGAGGGCATCCGAAAAAGGATGTGTTGGCGCAACAAAAGATTTAGCATATTTGTATCAGTATGGCAACGGAATAGAGTGCGACGGAGAAAAAGCCGTCAGATGGCTAAAGAAAGCTATTGATCAAGGAGATAATGATTCGTTAATCACGATTGCGAATATCTACCTTGAGGGCAGAATAATCTGTCAGAATACTGAAACTGCTATCCATTATTACAAAATGGCTGCTGAAAAGGGAATTGAAAAAGCCTTGATTCAACTTGGCAACATCTATGAAAACGGTATAGGGGTTGCGGAAAATATTCACAAGGCCATCTTCTGGTATCGTAAGGCGGCTGCAAATGGCAATGAAACTGCAAAGAGGATACTTAAGCAGTGGGGATCCAATTGGATTGAAGATGGAAAAATTGAGGACGGTACAAATGATGAAAGTGAAAAACATTGATATCGATGGCAAAGACTTATTAACCTTTTAGTATATGAGACCGACACTTGAATTTATCATAGACAGGTTTAAGTATTACAACCAACTCTGCTTCGATGGCCAATTAGTTATGCCACCGATAAAACTGAACACACGATATGCACAGATGGGTGTGACCAAACGTGGATTCGTTTGGGATGAGAACAATAAGACATACAATATCCGATATAGCATTGAAATCAGCGTTCGGCGCGACCTGCCTGAATATGAATACACGGATACACTCGTCCACGAAATGATTCATTATTACATCATGACCAATAACCTGGTTGATGATTCACCTCATGGAACCTTGTTCCGTCAGAAAATGAACGAGATTACAAGCAAGTATGGCATCAGGATCACAATCGCTTTTGAGCCATCGGATGAAGAGATGATCAAGACAAGAACAAGACAAAGGTTCGTTTGTGTAGCAGATGCAGACGATGGACATATGCTTGTTGCTGTTGTTGCAAGAAACAAATTATTTCAATTTTGGGATTACATACCAAGAATGGAAGGCGTTTCAAATGTTCATTGGTATGTCAGTGACAGACAGATTTTTGAGAAATTTCCTGTAGCTGTGTCTCCATCTTTGATATATATAGATGCGGATAAGATACATCATTACCTGACAGGAGCCCACGAATTGGAAAATACAGGAAAGGAAATAAGAATCATAGATAGAATACAACTATGACATAAGAATTGTTACAAATAAGAGACTCGTGAATTCCGACCGCATGCGGTCGCCGCAAAAAAAAACGTGAACAGAAAATCCGCAAAAATGCGGATTATTTAGAAAGAATGATTATCTTTGCAAGCAAAACACTACTTTATCCGATGAACATAACGTTTGAGAATACTGCATTAGCGGAACTCTATCACAATGGCACCACACAAGAGCGTCGGTATAAGCGGTTGACACAAGACATCATTAAGCGCTATATCAAAGTGGTAAACTTTCTAAGAGCTGCGCGGCGACTGGAAGATCTTTTCCTCATCAAGTCTCTTCATTATGAAAAAAAGAGGGCGACCTCAAAGGAGTGGATGTGGTATGGATCAACAATCAGTACCGTTTGTTCTTTTATAGCTCCCCTGATGAAAGTGGAATAGTTGTAAACGCATTGTTATTTGAAATCTCCAAACATTATGAATAATAAGTCCCTAACCCCATTCGTAGCCACACATCCAGGTGAATTGATAAGAGATGAACTGAAAGCACGTGGCATGACCCAAAAACAACTCGCTGCCCAGACTGGCATCAAGCCATCTGTTCTCAGCGAGACCATCAACGGCAAACGCCCCCTATCGCTCAATGCCGCCTTAGCCTTAGAGAAAGCACTCGATATTCCCGCCGACATTTGGATGAACCTACAGTCGCAGTATGACTTAGATAAAGCCAACATCGCAGAACGTGACAACCAACAAGAAACAGTGTCTGTCACCATCCCCGTACGAGACCATAATCTTCTTCAAGAGCTCGTGCGCAAATTCGGATGGGCGTGCATCTTCTGAACAAAACGAAGCATCTGACATCATCATCCAAGCTTGCTACCCCCTCTTCCTATGATCAAGGATTTCAACAAGGACGCCATCATCTGCTCAGGACACCACGTGACGTATCACGAGATGCTCCAGCGCATATCCCTTTATGGCCAACAGTTTCCAAGCTGCACACGCGAAGAAGCAGCAGATGACGTAGAGAACCGACGCAAAGTGCTCATCTACTGCGAGAACAGGGAAGGCTTCGTCTATGCCTTCTTCTCCATCTGGCTCAACCGCTGCATCGCCATTCCTGTGGATGCCATGTCGAGCGCACAAGAACTGGCTTACCTGATCTCCGACAGTTGTCCCACCGCCATCTTCACGTCCTCTTCCCTCAAGCCAGTGGTGCTCACCGCACTGCAGACAGCGGGTATGGACATAGCGGTACTGGTGGTCGATGACTTTGAGCGAAGCGAGCTTCCTTCAGACATCGTCCCAGCCGACATCCAGTACGAACATGACCACACTGCCGTGATCATCTACACCTCCGGCACCACAGGCAACCCCAAGGGCGTGATGCTGTCGTTCCGCAACCTGATGACCAATCTGCGCGCCGTGTCTGATGAGACCCAGATCCTGCGCCCTTCACGCCGTGTGCTTACCCTCCTGCCCCTGCATCATGTGCTGCCACTGCAAGGCACGATGTTGGTGCCGCTGATTATCGGTGCCGGCATCGCCATATCACCTTCGATGGCCTCTACCGACCTGATGCAGACGCTTCAGGAGGGCAAAGTGAGCGCCATCATCGGTGTGCCACGCCTCTGGCAGACGCTCTACAACGGCATCAGGAAGAAAGTAGATTCCTCGTTGGCCGGTCGCCTGCTCTACCGCCTGTGCAAGTCGGTGGGCAGCCCCGCGCTCTCACGCACCGTCTTCAAGAAGGTGCACCAGATGTTGGGCGGACACATAGAGGTCTGTGTGAGCGGTGGTGCGGCGTTGGATCCCGAGATCTGGCATGGCATGCATGCCTTGGGCATCGACCTCATCGAGGGCTACGGCATGACCGAATGTGCGCCCATCATCACCTTCAGTCGTCCCGACGACTTGATTGCGGGATGTGTGGGCCGGTCGCTTCCCTCCTGTCAGGTGGAAATCAAGGATGGCGAGATCTGCGCCCGCGGCGCCAATGTGATGCAGGGCTACTACAAGCGCCCTGAAGCAACGGCTGAGATGATCGACAGCGATGGCTGGCTCCATACAGGCGACTTAGGCCACATGGACGAAAAGGGACACCTCTTCATCACTGGACGCAAGAAGGAGATGATAGTCCTCTCCAACGGCAAGAACATCAACCCCGAGGAACTGGAACAGCATCTCGAGACCGACACGCTCAGGGTGAAGGAGGTGGCTGTGCTCGAAAGCGACGACATGCTCAAAGCCATCATCTGCCCCCAGCCCCGTTGGGCCAAGGGTAAGACTTTGCCGCAAATTGAGGAAGAATTGAAACGCGAGGTGCTCGACAAGGTGAACGCCGAGGTCGCTTCCTACAAGACCATACACGGACTCTACGTCTATGAGGGCGAACTGCCCCGAACACGACTCGACAAACTTCAGCGATTCAAGCTTTCTGCCATTGTGGAACAATGCAAGGGAGCCGTCAGAGAAAAGAAAGCCTTCGAGGTGCACCAACCCACCACAGAGGAATACACACTGATCCACCAGTATATTGAAAAGGAGAAAAAAGTGGATGCCTTGTCGGACGACAACCTGATCAGCGACCTTGGCTTCGACTCCTTGGACATGGTGGGACTGGAATGTTTCCTGGAGTTGACTTTCGGCATGGAGATCTCGCAGAAGGAGATTCTCGCCTGCCCCAACATCGGCAAACTGGCCGACTACATCCGGCAGAACAAGACACGAGTGATGCTGGAAGACATCAATTGGAAACAGTTGATCGCCAACGACAAGCGTCAGATACACATTCCCGAAATGTCGGTTTCGGGATGGTGGCTCGTCAATGGCACCAAAGGACTGACCAAGAACTACTTCAGCCTGACCCCAAGCGGCATGGAACATATTCCCACTGAAGGCAACTTCATCATGGTGGCGAACCACCAGAGCTACCTCGACGCCCTGTTCCTCACACAAGGAATGAGCAAGGATCAGTTCTGCAACACCCGTTTCTTTGCCAAGGAAGACCACGTCAGCGGTGCGCTGACCAAACGTTTTGCCCTCAGCCACGGAGTGATTGTACTGAAGAAAGCACACATGCGCGACAGTATTCTCAACCTGGGACAAGCCCTGCGCGCCGGCCACAACCTCGTCATCTTCCCCGAAGGCACGCGCACCACTACAGGTCAACTCAACGAGTTCCGCCCCACATTCGCCATCCTGAGCAAGGCACTTGGCATACCCGTGGTGCCAGTCTGCATCAGCGGTGCTTTCGAGGCCATGCCCAAGCACCAGAAGCTGCCCTCTCGCCACCCCGTCTCAGTGACCTACCTCCCGGCATTGCACCCAGAAGATTACCCGTCAGAAACGGATATGACGGATGCTGCACGCCAGGTGATAGAGGAATGCCTTGGCAAGAAATGACAGAAGGCTGAAATTTTTCGCAATGACATTTTCCCTCCTGCTCCCCCATTCCTGCCGCATCTTGTCATAACGGTGGAATGAGGAGGAGAGATGGGATGAAGCGCTTATCTATGCTTCGAGGATTGTCCCTTCGGTAGTAAGGACGAAAGCGCACCTGACATCGATGCAGGCGAAGTTCCACTCAATGATGGGGAAACGGCTCTGCTGGTTGTGACCGAAAATCTGGTAGATACCTGGGAGGTCGTGACTGGAGTGCAGATGTTCGGTATCGTCGGCCCAGACCACCGAACCATACTCAGCGTCGCCCCCACGATAACGCGACACATCCATCAGCCCCTTGAAGACAAAAGGCATGAAGGTGGCAATAGAGTACATCTTGCCATTGAGTGCCCTGCAGATAGCATCGGCATCACTGAGGTCCACACCGGGGAAATACGTCTTCATCCACCCCACCAGCACCCCAGCATGAGAGAGCAGAAAAGTCCTGCCGTTCGTCTCGTAGTGACAAGCCATCGAGAAGAGGGAGAAATTGTCGGTGAGAAGTTGGCATATTTGCGGAGCGCGCTTCTCGTCCTTGCGGCTGCAGTTGAGGTACTCAGAGAAATAATGGATGTCGTGGTTGCCCATCAGAAGTGTCACCCTGTCGCTGTTGGCTCTGGCATAGTCTAGGATCTCCTTGAAATTCTCCAAGGCCTCACCCTCGTCGATGTCTTCAAGCCATGTGTAAGGGTCGAGATAGTCGCCGAGAAACACCACCGGCAGGTCGGGGTAGTCTTCCACGGCTTTCTTCCAGAATTTGCGTCCATGGATATCAGGAATCATCAGTACCATGGCATTGTCTTTCTTTCTCATCTTGAAATCGTTTGTAAGTTGGTGAATCACTGGCAAATTTACAACTTTTTTCAGAATCCACAAATCACTTACAAAAAACTTTCACGACAACCGAGTCGCAAAATAGGAGGTTCGGCATTCCTGCCGAACACAACTCTCCTACAAAAAACATTCTTTACAACCTCCTACTATGCGGACGCGACACGTCGCGTCCCTACCCCTTAGTTCTCTGTGTTTTTTTAGGAGGTTCGGCATTCCTGCCGAACAAAGGCAATACTCCTGGTGTTATGTGTTCGGCAGGAATGCCGAACCTCCTACTATTGCGGACACGACACGTCGCGTCCCTACCCCTTAGTTCTCTGTGGGTTTTCTTTAGGAGGTGCGGCATTCCTGCCGCACTATAGCATCAAGAATGATGGTCACGGAAATGTTCGGCAGGAATGCCGAACCTCCTACTATGCGGACGCGACACGTCGCGTCCCTACCACTTAGTTCTCTGTGTTTTTTTAGGAGGTTCGGCATTCCTGCCGAACAAAGGCAATACTTCTGGTGTTATGTGTGCGGCAGGAATGCCGCACCTCCTACTTGGCACTGAGTAGCTATCATTCAGCCAACATACGTTCCAACTGATCGACAGCCCTGGTGATATCGTCCTGGAAGCGGAGATGGTCTCTGAGGAAATCAGTCCTGCCGGCGGCAATCGTCTGATAGAGTTCCTGACTCATGTCGTCCACATACGACGCAATGGAATACTCGATGTCGTCGCGCTGCCAGTCCATGGTGGAATGGATATAGACATTCCGTTTCTGATGGAGGAAGCTATAGGCGGTCTCTATACTGTCTTTCGTGATCATTGGTCGTAGCCTATGGGGCGGAATTGTTTCTGTTGCTCGTTCCAGACATAACCATTCTCATGCAGGTAGTCTTTCACCTCCTCGGGTTCTTTGTTGAAAGCATAGCACAAGGACTCGAGCGAGTCGTACTCCTCGTCTCTGAGCAACATATTCACACTGGAGAGCAGAATGGCGGGATCTTTGGGTAGATAGTCCATAAAATAATCATCAATAATGGTAGCGGAATGGCCAGGAATCATCCTGTTGCCACTCCGCTATCGGTGTTTTTACTGAAGTTAAGGACAGCCGCACAGACTCTGCGGCATGTCCTTTGGATGGGTCGTTTATCAGTAGGCTTACTCCCACTCGATGGTGCCTGTTGGTTTCGGAGTGAGGTCGTAGAGCACACGATTCACACCTGACACCTCAGTGATGATGCGCTGGGTGATGTGGTGGAGCAGTGGGTAAGGAATCTCC
>CAMOWU010000067.1 GCA_946628545.1 uncultured Bacteroides sp.
CACAGCCATCTGCTAAAGAAATCCTTCAAAAATCCTGAAAGACAATTTATAGAAGCCCCCTATAACGAATAAAACGAATGCAATGGATTCGTCAGATTCGGGAGATTCGTGTTCGTTAGACGATTGAGGACTTGCGTTTTCGTGCTCGGATTAGAGGGATTTCCAGTCGGTGATATTTCGTTCCTTGGATGAGAAGGAGATGCCGACCTTGGTGACGGGCCGTCCGTCGAGACGGTACTTCTCGGCGTAGCCTTTGGTTTCGATCTGCTCCAACGCCTCTTCTACAGGGTGGTCGTATTTCAGTTCCATGACGTATATGCCACGGGGCATCTTGAGCGTGATGTCGCAGCGTCCCTTGGCCGTGGGATCCTCCACGCGGATGTCGGCACCGAAGGCGGTGAGCAGCGTGTAGAGCAGCGCATGGTAGTAGTGCTCGTTGCGGTTGTCGTGCTCCCAATCGTAAGGCACACCGGCGAAGAAGGTCTTGATCGCCTCGATGAAGGCAGGCAGGTCGTCGGTGTCGCGGAAATCATAATAGGCGTCGAGGAAGACGCTGCGGCCAAGGTCATCGGGTTGTGTGCCCGACACGATTTGGTAGAGCGCGTCGGCAAACCCCGTCCTTACCTCGTAATTGGGGAACCCCAACGTATATATCTGCCGGCTGTCCTGGTAGTCTTTGATGGTGATGTAGCCGCTTTGGTAGAGTACGGGCAGTGGCGACTGGTAACTGTCGAAAGGAAGGTCGAATGCAGTGTCGGGGCATCGGCGGTTTTCCATCTCTGCCATATTCAAGGTTGGCATACGTCGGAGCATGGAGATGAGTGCGCTGGGGGTGGCGCTCTCAAACCAGTACTTGTCTATCTCAGCCAGTTGCATAGCTTTCATCACGCTGAAGGGGTTGTAGATGTCGGTCATGCCCTTGCTGAAATGGTAGCCGTCGTACATCTGCTTGAGTTCGTCGAGGGTCTGTTGGTAGGTCTTGCCCCTTTTCTGTGCCAGCATCTCGATGTCGGGCCCCATCTGCGTGGTGAGTTCCTCCTCCGTGAAACCGCAGATGCACTCGAAGTCGGGGTGCATGGAGATGTTGGTGAGGTTGTTGAGGGTGGAGAAGATGCTCAGTTGCGAGAACTTGGTGATGCCCGTGATGAAGCAGAAACGGATCATGGCCTCAGAGGCTTTCAGCGGCTGGTAGAACTCCTGCAGCACACGGCGGTATTCGGTTTGCTGTTCCTTGCCCAGTACATCGAAGAGCGGAGCGTCGTACTCGTCGATGAGCACCACCACCTGACGGCCCGTCTGCTCGTAGGCGCGACGGATCAAGCCGGTGAGCAACTCCCCTGCACTCTCCTCATCCTCCTCCTTGCCGTAAATAGAAATATAAGGTTTGAGTTGTAGTGCAATGGCACGTTGGAGTTCATCAGCGGAGGTTTTGTTCTTGGCCAGACTCAGATCGACATGTATGACAGGGTATTGCAACCATTCCTTTTCCAGGTCCATGATCTTCAGTCCCTCGAACAACTCCCGCTGCCCCTTGAAGTAAGCGTCGAGTGTGGTGGTGAGCAGGCTCTTGCCGAAACGGCGAGGACGACTGAGGAAGACGAAAGGACTGATTTTGGTCGATCGCCAAATGATGTCAGTCTTATCAATGTAAATAAAACCATCTTTGCGCAAACGCTCAAAAGTCTGCACCCCAACAGGGAATCTATGCATTTTGTTATCTACCATATTCCTTTCGAAAAAAGCCGTTTTTTTATTTTCTGCTCAAAATTACAACATTTTCCTCATTTCATCACGATAAATGGAAAATTAAATGAAAAAAGCCGATGAGATTTGGTTGGAGGTGCGTATTCGAATCAGGATATAGGATTACGAACACGAATATAACGAATGACACGAATAGAAGAGATTCGAAAGAATCGGGTAATTCGTGTTCGATATCTGATTCCTATTTACGAAAACGAATAAAACGAATAATACGAATGCAATACATTCGGGAGGTTCGGGGAATTCGTGTTCGATAGATGATAAAGTTGATTTCGGGTGACGTTTTGGATCTGTTGCAAATGTTTCATTAATATATAATTTTTTGGAAAATTTATACAAAAGCGCTTGATTTTCGTATATTTTCGGTCGTTTTATGGTTGTTTTGTATATTCTTGCAATATGTTTATGCAAAAATGTTTCATGGGTATGACATTTGAGAGTTAAGAATTAAGAGTTAAGAGTTAAGAAAAATAGACTTTAGACTTTAGGCTTTAGGCTTTATTGATAGCCTCCACAACTTTTACGGTTGCAGCATCAGGATGGTGTGACAGCAAAGCTGACACAAACACGTTAGTGTCAATCACTGCGTAAATCATAGTTCCACTTATTTCTTGCGGTCTATTTCCTCACGTGCCAATCTGATTTCTTCATTAATCTCGTCAAGCGTCAGGTCTGGAAGTTGACCGCTTTCTGCCATTCTTCTTATCTCGCGGAATGCCTCAAGGTCTTTCATCGAGTCCCCTCTTTCTGCTGCTTTAATCTCAAATGGAATCTTTCTATTGACAATAACTGCATTTGCGAACACGTTCATCGCCGTGTTTACGCTCATGCCAAACTGCGCGCAGAGTTCCTCAAACTGAGCCTTAATGCCAGCATCCATACGTACGGTCATTGATACTTGTGCCATAATTATTCTTCTTTAGTCTGTTTCTTCTTCATGCAAAGATAAGTATTTAATTTCATTCTGCCATCATATTGAGTGAAATTTCAATCATAATGCATAAAATTGTTCGTATAGTTCATTTTTTAGGCTTTAGACGTTAGACTTTAGACGTTAGACTTTAGTTGTTATTGGTTCTCGCGGATTTAGCGGATTATTATTGAACTTTAGCAAGTGAATATTCATTGATATATCAGCATCATATCATCCTCCGTATGGCTTTATCCCGTAGGGATTAGATATTGTAGCCCCACATACAGACATGCCGTAGGTATATCGCAATGTGGGGAATGATAAGGGGGTCAAATTTCGCACGTAAGAAAACGGCCTGAAAGGCCAATATCTATTAGCCCAGGGCGACGCCCTGGGGATATATAAGACCAACAATAGGCACCCTGCAAGGGCTGCATCATGAATAAAAAAAACGATTTTGCGCCTGCAGGGCGCAACTGCGAAAGTTGAATTGTTGTTATTGATAGCGAAGTTACTTATAAGTGTTGGAAAAACGCTAACTTCCGACTAAAAAAAGATGAAAGTTTACGGATATATCAGAGTGAGCAGCGACAAACAGACGGTAGAGAACCAACGCTACAAGATCAACAAGTTCTGTGAGAAAGTGCTAAAGTTTATAGCATATCAAAGAATTCGGGCGGAAACCTATATATTATTGCTGTTCCCGCCCGATATAAAGCTACGACTTATGAGCAAAATCTTAGTTTTTTCTCAATACTCTTCAAAATTACAACTTTTTCGCCATTTCATCACGACAAATGTGATTATTTATGAAAAAAGACGTTGATAGTAGCTGCCATCCAAACCCTTAACTTACTTCAAACATCAAAAGTCTATCTCATCTTTCCCGTTCCACCACAATATCTGCATTGTACATGTCTATGTGATGTGCTGGGATGGTAGTCCCTTCCACATTCACTGCAATGCTTCATGACATTGTTGTGCACCCCGAAAGTAGCGATGTTACTCTCTTCAACTCTTTTTCCAGTTCCTCTACAGTAGGCGCATTCATGACTTGATACTCCGCTGCTATTGAAAGAAGATTTCGTGTTAGTAGCATCGTTATTACCAATTGACCCAGTTCCTGACATAGATGCCCTATACGCTTCCGCTTCAGCCATTTTAACTTCCCATTTATACTCTTCCCATGTAAGATTCGGGCGATACATCTTAGCCTGTTCATACCCTACCCTCATCGCTTTTTCCTTTTCAGCTTCTATTTGTGCGAAATGTATTTTAGTCTGTATCAATGCATAGTTTGGATCCAGAAGGTAATCAAGATTTCCCGCTTGGCTTTGATGAGAAGTTGAATAAGGAGTTGAATGAGCAGAATTGGAATACTTTTGTGCCAGGACCATCGATGTTGCACTGATAGCAGTTACTGCTAAAAAATTTCCTATTTCGCCCCATACTTGCCGACGGTTTTCCAACTGTTGCTCACGCTTTTCTTTAGCGCTTGACAATAACGTACGAGCGGATAATCTTGTATTCTCCGTGCAGTCGGTTCTTTCCACAACAGTTTCCAACTCTTCTATGGCATCTTTCCATTTTTCCTTTTTATAATAACACCTGCCATTCAAGAAATGAACATAGGTATTATCGTCTGTCTTCAATATGTTTTTGTAAATGTCCTGTGCTTTTCCAAGCTTTTCTTGACTTTCAAAATCAGCCGCTTTAGCCAGTAAACCATCCATAAATGATGGTATCAAATCATAATCAACTTTTGCTTGTTCCACTGGAGGGATGTTTAATTTCAGCCCGACATAGAAATATTCTCCCATATTGGGATTAGCGGCTTTCAAGTCTTCTATGGTTATGCCACAGTTTTGGGCTATACTCTCCAACGTCTCACCTCTTTGTACGATGTGAGTAGATGCTTCTTGTGCTGAAGAAGACAATATACATGTCAAATATGACAATATCATTATGATTCTTTTCATAGTTATTCTATTTGAGGATTATCTAAGGGGACTTCTGTCAATTCCACGGCCTTCAAATCATTATTCCATTACAAAGCAGTTTTGAACTCTTTCGTGTTTTCTGACGCAAAAATAGACTGAAAGATATTTTATATAAGCCCCCAAAAGAATTTAATTCCACTGAAAAATTATTTGATCAAAACAACAAGATAGTTTGAGATACTCCAGAAAGCAGTGGGATCGACTATATACAGTGTGGTTTGTTTGTCTATAGTTGTCAATCTATAAGACGATTTCGGCATCTGGGTAAGTATTTCCACCTTTTTTGATTGCAATGTTAATTCTTTGAAATTTTGGATATTGACCTTTTCAAAATTCACGTTTTTAAAATTGTTTGGATCCAATTTTGATTTCTTCATTTTCAATAAGTTTCCTTCTGTAAGTACCCCAGCTTCTTGGAGTTCTGTTTTGGTTCCTACCTTCATATAGCACTCATTCATCATTTCACTTTGCGTGACCAATGCCTCACCCTGAGCCTTTACTTGTTCGTCAAGTTGAGTGTTAGCACTAACAAGCTGGCTGACTTGTCTGTTCAATTGTTTGACAGTCACATCTTTTTTATCAAGACTTGCTTGCAGATTTGCAATCATCATGTCTTTTTCATCAAGTTGAGTGTTAAGGTGGGCAATGATTCCGCGCAATGAACCGATATATCCACTTTTGTTGGAGAGTAAGTCTTCAAGCTGGGCGATACGCCCACGTTGACGTTCAAGGAGTTCGGAGTAAGATTCTAAAGCGGCCTTCAGATCAAACTTTGTCATTGCTTTTCCATCTTTACTCCCGCTCTTTAGCAAGTTCTCTTGTTCTGCAATACTATCAAGACTCTCCGAGATAATATCGATGAACTCCGTCATTTCTTTCATTTCTTTAGAATGCCGTTGATTCTCATTTTTCAAAGAATCTATTTGTCCCAATAAATCATCGACATTATCATTCGAACGATCTCCACATGAACAGAGCAAAAGACCTAACCACATGAAAAGAAACATGGTCTTTGAGATGTTGTCTTTTAATATAAACATTCCCATGATGCTGAATAATTGATTATCATTAACATTTATAAATCTATAATTCATACGATGCTACTCAGGAGAGTTGTTGTACTCTTCTTCCTGACCGAGAATCTTGTTGACGATAGCCACGGCATCGCTGATTGTGATTTTGTTATCGCCATTGTAGTTGGCAAGGTCATACCTGAAGTTTTCGATGGTGTTGCCCAGAATATGGTTGACTATTGCCACGGCATCACTTATCGATATCTTACTGTCGTCGTTGGCATCACCAGGTAATCCAGACGACGCTTTGGGTTCTATACGCAATGGTCCGCCCAACTGAGTCCAAGAGTTGGTTGAGGCATCAGAGTGATAGAAGAAGAAGCCATAATATTCCACCCCCTCCTCCAGCTCATCAAGAGTGAATGTCAATCGCTTGTCGCTATAAGGGCTGATACCGTCAGAAACAAAGGCTCTTGGTGTTTGAATTTTGTAAGTGCCGTTATCCGACACATAAGTATATAATGCTATATACCTATTGTAATTCTTATAACTCTCATTATGAATAGTTGTCTCAACTGTGGCTGTATGTTTATCTATCTTTATCACTGTTTGTTCTTCCTTTATCGAGATAAGGAAGTTGTTGCGTTCGTTCAAATTGAAAGGATAGCCCTCCCCCATTTGTGTCCAAGTGTTAGTTTCGTTGTCTTTGTAGTAATAGACAAAAGCATAATAATCTGTGTCATCGTTCAGTCCGCTGAGATTGAATTCAAAGATATTTGTTTGGTTGGCTGGTAAATTGATTTCGCGGATGCATCGAGGTTGTTGAATCACGTAATTGCCATTATCTTTGGTATAGACATACACGCCCACCCTACGTGTATAATCGTGATAACCATTGTTTTTGATTTTCACCACAAGTTTGGCTTCAGTATCCGACACGAACTGTATTTTGCCTTCATTGTCAGACAAATGGTTGATCGATTGAGTTGACAGATTGTTGGTGAAACAGAAACTCATTGTTCCATCCCCGTTTTCCTTGATATCCGTCACAGGTTTGCTCAGCAGATAAGAATCGTCGATATTCTTATGAAAGAGAGTTGATGCAGGTGTCGAAGAGTTAGATAGGCTGTTGTTGTTTTTATAAGGGTAGAGGTCACCTTGATAGCATTCAATCCATGCGTTGTAGTTAGTGAGGTCAATACTGTTGTCATTGTCGGCTAGTATAAGTCCTACCCGTTCATGCCCGTTATAGTATCCGTTGATGGAACCAGTTCTATTCACAATATTCCGACTGAAAAGTACCTCGTCGTAATCCACATGAGTGATGAGCAAGCCATGTCCTGGCAGAGCCCCATCCCATCCTGTTTGCTGCCGATTTTCCAACAGATAGAACTCATTTTTCCATGCGTCATTAGGAATCAGGTAGAAATCGCCGTCTTCGCTCATCGGTATCATTCTGTCAACCATTTGATTATCTCTTAAGATTACGGGCAATTGCCAGAGACAGTACATCTTTTCGAATGCGGTATATCCAGATGGAGTATATCCATTGTTATTATGCACGCCAGTCCCCATGATGTCCCATTTGTCAGTTCCATAATTGCCTGTTGACTGGTCATAAGTATCAGGCAGTCCAAAGCAATGCGATATCTCATGACAAATGGTTCCAATGCTGTTCAATTGAATAGCGCCGTTAACATTACGCAATTCTGGAGCACAGGCGTACTGTCTCAATCTCACATGATCGCATTGAGCCGAGATAGACGATTGATGTGCCCAGATATCGTCGGCCTCGCCTCCTGATGACTGGTCCATTCCCGCAAAGACCACCACCAACAAGTCCACTTCGCTATCTCCATTCCAATCATATTGTGAGAAATCAGCTTGATGATCAACCAAAGCAACAGCCTCGCTGACCATTTCCTGTGGACAGGCATCGTTTTGTGTATCAGTTGCTGCTCCGTAATAACCGCTGTTATGTGAAACCGTCACAGGACCTACCACGTCAAACTCCATTTCCATTTTTCCTCCGCTCTGAGCCAGAAAATAATCCTTCACACTACCATGGAAGTCACCTTGAGTATAGTTGGTAGCATTGAAAACATCCTGGTATTGGCTGACATTGGATTGTGAAAACTTCTTGTCTTGAAAATTCACCAAAATGACCAAAGCCCTTTTTTTGCCTGTCAAGTTCATTGAGGTACAAGGAAAACCAAGTTCAGACGTGCTGTTTTGACTGATCATCTTAAGATGTGCTTGCCTTCTAATCGTTGCCGTCTTGGTGATTTCAGACTCTGTCACCTCCACAAAACATCGCTTATTGCTAATTCTCTCTCTATAACATTCACGGCTGCCGATTGATTTCCAATAATAACCATGTTCATCCCCCATCAGCCTCACCTGTTTCTCAGATCCGTCATCAAGTTTAATTGTTCTCACGACACTAGGATCAGCTGGAACAGCTTTCGTTGAGAAAGACACGACGAGGAGCAGGAGTGTCAGGATTGTCTTTGGAATCCGTTTTTTCATCTTTGTGTAATTAACAGTCAAAATCAAGCACTACAAAAACAAAGTATCATTAATCAAGAAAGGGGGTGTGCGCTTAGTCAGATGCACACACTCCCATATAGTTAATGCTCTTACTCGCGGCTATCCCAGAAATCTTCCTCCCAGTCGCCGCGGCTGTTGGCATCGGGGTCGAGCATGCCGCCTTCGTCGGCACCGCCATAACCGATGTTGTCATAACCTGTTTCACCCGTGACACTGGCAATACATGCCGTGCCAGTCATATATAGCACCTTCAAGTCGGGATTGACATATCTTTTCTTCTTCATAAGATGTCGTTTATTTGATGAGTACTTTTTTGCCGTTGACGATATACACGCCTTTTTTTGCATACTGTCTGTTCACGCGCCTACCACTAAGGTCGTAGATGGCATCAGTGATATCTTTCAGTTCAAGCACATTGTCTATCTCGGTGGTTTCACCGTCGATGTTGAATCGGATGTTGATGGCGTATGCATCTTCTATGTCGGTCAGGACGTCATAGAAATCGAAATAGGCCCGGTAGCCCTTCATCTTGGTCGCACCAGTGGAATACCAGAAGAGGTTGTTGTTGAGGAAGAGGCATGTGGAAGGCACCTCGGTCTGCGCCACGTAGGTACCAATCAACTCGCTCCACTGCTTCTTTGTCCGTTTGATGGCAGCTACTGTGGGCTCTTCTTCAACAATGATATCGACTCCGTCGAGCGTCCATTCCGTCACAGGCGACGACACTTTCACCACATAGGGATGGTTGGCCTCCATACCATCGTTGACATCAAGGCTGTTGAAGTTGACCTGAATGGCGACAATATTGCCTTCGTCATCCTCCGTCGTCTCGTAACCGTTGAAATCAATCATCAGGATATCATCACCGAAAACGTTCTTCACCTGTTCACCTGTCATGTCGAAAGGCAGTACAAGTGTACTCCAACTGTTGGCCTTGATGGTTCGTTTCACTCGTATATCCACCCCCTCAGCATCTGTAGGCATCACCGTGGAGTTCTCGTCGAGTACCACACGAGTGTCGGGTGCTTCACCGATGGTGATGTTGAACGTCGATTCATCGAAAACGACACCTTGACTCTTTATGGTTGTAAATTCGAGATTGTAGAATTTAGCATTCAACGACGTACCGGTTTCCAGACTGTTGTCGGCCTGCAAAGTCACCTCTATGAAGTCGCCCGTTGGTATGGATGTCGAGGATAAAGAGAGTGATGCGAACTGGTAGTAGTTCTGTGCACTGAAGTACGTCATGCCCAGGGTATGGTCTGTCGTTGAGAAGTCGCCCACCTTCTTTTGTGAGTTGACGACAGCCGACACCCCCTCCGGCAGCGACATTCTGAACTCAAAGCCCGTGTAAGTGTGTTCGGTAGCGTCCAGGGCTATCAGCATGGTTGTCTGTCCGCCCTTTGGAACGACAACATCCCCAGTTGTGATGTTGTCTGCACGGGACTGCCCGCTCAAGACGAGCAGTCCCATCATCATCATTAATAGTCTTTTCATATTCTTTTGTTTGTTGGTTATTACTCAGGTTCTGTGTCGTCGTCCGTCTCCTCACCAAGGATTTTGTTGACGATGGCCACAGCGTCGGTGATACTCACCTTGCCGTCGAGGTTGTAGTCTGCCAAGTCTTCCCTGAAGACCGATGGCGGGTTGCCAAGTATCTTGT
Organism: uncultured Bacteroides sp.; assembly: GCA_946628545.1. Lineage (GTDB taxonomy): Bacteria > Bacteroidota > Bacteroidia > Bacteroidales > Bacteroidaceae > RUG11857. The sequence goes on from CAMOWU010000067.1 coordinate 9,904, forward strand.
TGACGATACACACTGCATCGGTGATTGACACCTTCCCGTCGTTGTTGGCATCACCAAGGAGTATATCACTAAATTGGAGAGTCAGAGGTTCAGACGGAAGACCTATTACTGCAAGAGATTCAAACGTAACTATATCAGCTAATTGTGTCTCTTTATCAACAGATTTCTGATAAACCTTGAACGATATTTTATCACCGTTTGTGTTATTACTTCTCACTCTGATACGTAATACAGATGTACTCTCGCCACTCGGGTTAGTGGTCAGAGCAGTAGATACTCCTCGGCATTCTTCAGCACAGAAAGCGGCAACCTCATAATCCGAATAATCTGTAAGAACTATGTTTCCGATCTTAAGCTGCAAATAGACCGTCATGTCGTATTGATAAGCATGAATGTTGCATGACCAGTGAGAAGACTGACTTCTCACTGGCATGACAACCATCATCATACTTATTAAGCAGCAAACAAATACTCTATTCTTCATAAGTATAATTTATTATTCTGCCACTTTCATAACTTTTTTTGCCATCATTTGCTTACCAACCTTAGCAGTTACAACATATACGCCTACAGCCAAATTGCTCACATCGACTGAGCTACCATTGGTGAGTCGTTTCCAAATGGCAACCTCCTTGCCATTCATATTAGTCACTGTAAGACGGTCGATGCGCTCAGCACCAACATCCACAGACATCGTGTTCTTGATAACTGCCGGCGTAATCTTCATCTGACTATCAGATAGTTTGGCAATATCAGTTGTGATATCGTCTCCCAGAGTTAATCGGATTGGAGAGGAAATACTGCCTTGGACATCAGCAACGAAATTAATGTTCTCATCAATGTCTATCAACAACTCTGTTTCTTTCTCAATGACCTTAAACTGAATAGTTTCTCCGTCCAGGCCAAAGACATTCATCATGATTAGACCATTAACCGACTTGCCAACACCGCGGCATTCATTATCACAAAACGCCGCTACATAGTAATCATCGGCATTTTCTGCTACACCATCGTTATAGAGACGTGCGGTCAAAGCCATGACGTTTGGATATTTGTGTTTGTCGCACGTCCATGGATTACCCGTCATCGCTTTACCACGTCTATTGACTTCTACACGCGAACTCAATGTTGCTGTTGTGTTGAAGAACATCTGTTTTGCTTCTCCTGATTTATACATGTAACCCAAACCAGGTGTCAATGTTGTAAGAGTACCTATCCATTCGCCATCAGCATATTGTGTGAAACCATCTTGACCAATGATATAATCACCATCAGAAGGAGTAAAATGCTCAAGCGCTTGTGTAATTTCCATCGCATTAGCTAATGGATAGCCAATCCAGTTCCAACCTTCGACCAGACTGATTGATTTGTATGAGGCATTAAACAGTTTTCCATCTAAAGCGACATCGTTAGCTTGACTCATCTGAATCTTATAGCCACAAGTAGGCAACAGTTCTTTCAATTCTCCTACAAAACCAAAGGATGGGTCTTTGAAACTCTCTTCCTCTTGGCCCAAGATGCGTGTAGCGTAAGTTTGTACCTCGGCCACATTTAGACTGTTGTTCAGATTGTGTGAGATCCAGTTCCAGCCTTCTGCCAGTTCCAGTTCAAGATTGGAGTCCTCGGTTGACTCGAAGAGGTCAAGTGTGTATTCACGTGCTTCATCCTTTGTCTCGACATTGCCTGCAGAGTCAGTAGCTACAACATAGAAGCCGTGGTTGATACCTTCGTAGATTCGGACATCACATTCATTCCTCGTTACCCCTTCTGCCACCTTCAACCAACTTGCATCTTCTTCGTATTGCACATACACATCGTATTTCCAAACACCAGAAAGATTGTCAGAACTCTCAAAATGTAGTGTAGCGGTCGTATCGTTCTTGATTTCGCAAGCAGACACATGAGAATTTGGTTTTACAGCGTCAATGGTGTTGGTCCATGTGGGTGTCATGATTGGATCATTGGTGTCAAACACGATGGATGCTTTATTTGGTATGTCAATTCCATTTGCGAACTTCTGCTTAAGATTAATGTCGAACATAACCTCTCCAATCCCAGAGATGCCGTCACTATTAACAGGAAGGAAACCTTGCATCACATCATCAGATGGTTCCATCGTCATCGGGTCGAGTGAAGTGAAAGTCCAAGTAGCGATACCTTTATTCACATCATACCGGCCTTCAACCTGGGCGATGGCATCGATGGAAGGACGCATATCCACTGTTGTGACAAATGTTTGATTGCCATTGAGATCAACTTGTTTGTCGCCAATCTTAATGGCTGTGGGCTTATACGATGCAAGGTCGAAGAGACTACTGTTGAGCGTGTCTTTCACCACCACTATATGAGCCGAAGCTGTAGCAAAAGTCGTGTCGTTCTCGAACTCAATCGTATAGTTGACTTTCAGCACGTCTTCAGCAATGTATTTGCTGCCAGATGGAGAAGTATAGCCAAAGATATCGTTGGGGTCGAGAGAATTGACAGGATTAGAATTGCCACCATTCGGCGGAGTTGGAGGACAATTTGGAATTGGTTCGGACAAATCTTTACAACTTGTATTTCCACCTGAAAAATCATTGCCTATGGCAGCACCTGCAAAAGTGTTAGCTGCAATTGATAGACAGTCTTGAATAACACTTGAAGGTAAAGATAAAGCTGAAAGAGTTGCACCAACACAACTTAATATAGTTCCCGTGCTCGAAGAAGCTCTTGAGTGTGCAGCAAAAGCTCTTTTTAACCTGTCTCCCATATTATCATCATCATCAGAACAGAAAGATTTATTAAAAGCCTTTAACTTGTCGTTGTTTGCTGATATTTCACATCCCTTAAGAGCAACAGCAAGGGATCCTAAAGCTGCTGGCCCCGTGGCTTCTGGTCCTAAAGCAATTCCTAAATAACCAATTATAGGAGAAACAATATCACATGCAGTAGATGCGATTTCCAAGGCACATTCTATCTTGCCTTTTATGCAACAATAATCATCAGCAGATAATGTGCGTTGTATAGGCCTTTTCTGCTTTAGAATTGATTCTTCTTGTTCAATTGCTTTACTTAAAGGAAACCAATCATTTGGAACAGTAAAATAAGCCCAAACACTTTCATCTGCTGTAAGGATGAGTTTTATAGTTTTGGTTTCATGAGGCCTAATATTTGTGAAGAAGTAGCCGCTTCTCACCCAAATACTATCACCGGGATTTTCTTCATCCTCCACATGGAAACACAAGAAATGATGACTGGCACCGATTGCCTCTGATAAAGTTTGTAATTCAAATCTTTCTTCTTTTCTCAACCCCTCCATATCTACTTCATCAAAGATTCCCCCTAATTCAAGCCCTTCATATTTAATGTGCGAGATTCCATTTATATTATTTCTGTTTTTTACATAAGTATAAATGGGCACATTATATGCAGTCATATTACTTTTATTCTCGATTTTGACTGTATAAGTTGTTGATGTGTTGCGCAAGAACGTGGAAGGATAAGAAACTGTTGTGGCTAATTCTATATCCACCGCCTCTTCGACTGTCAGTATATTGGCAAACAACTTATCCTCTTCTGTGAAATGGAACACTGCACTGTATTTGCCCAGTACTGTTTCACTAAAGTCAAATGTGACAGACGTGGTGGCATCACTTTCGTAACCGATATATGCATGATGTATAGTATCACCATTAGCATTAAACAAATCTACAGCATATAAGTCCTTGAAGCCGTTTCCTGTGAATGTTATCGTGCTGCATCCGCCGTTGCCGACTGTTGCGATGTCTTGGCCAACCACATCGTATTTGTCCATATGCATATAGTCCAGCGTCATTCGGTTTTGGCTACCTGTCACGTCATGTAAGGCTAAATAATAAGTACCGTCATCCCATACGTGACAACCGTCAAGTTTCACAGAAGATGCCCCCGAAGCTTTGTATACTTCCTCACCCGATGGCGAGAACAACTGCATAGTACATGCCTGACTGCTCTTGAAAGCCACGGAATCGCCCTCTTCCAAAGTAATTAGGTACCAACGAATTCCATTATCGACCACACGGTCGAAAGTCTGGGACTCTTGCAATATACCCACTGGCACTACCTCCTGACTGACCTTTTCATCCACGTATTGTCCAGTAGCATCTGCGAATCGTCCTGCTGCATCGAGGAATCGGATATGCAAATCGTTCTTGGCGTACATCACGGGGTTGCCGTTCTCCACACGAAGTTCGAAACATGAACTGCGGATGGGCTCTGACTCCACGGGGAGCAGCGAGATGAGCGAGAGCGTCTGCTGGCGTTCGTTAAGTGTCACGGTCTTCTTGTCTGTGTCATTGTCGTTGAGCCAGTAGTAGTACTGGGCAATGCCGTTGCCACCAAGCGGTATCTTGGTGAAGAACTGTGTGATGGCCTTGGTGCTCACACCCTTGCCGTTAGAGAGCATGTAGGTGATGCGGTGCAGACCATCCTCCAAGTCCGACACATCCACATCGAAATGGTAGAGCCCATTCGCCACCTGTCCTGCCTGCTGATAGAACTCTGACCCGTCGATGCAATAGACGCACTCCATCTCCTCCAACTCAAGGTCGGTGGGCACTCGGAAGAAGAAACCCTGACGTGCGGAGGTGGAGGCTCCGCTGGGTGTCAGCACCTGTACGAACAAGCGGTGCAGACCTTGCGAGAGCGACGCCACATCAAAGGTCCAGTTGATCACTCCACCCTGTGCCGACACTCGTTCCTGTTTGTAGAGTTGACCATCAATCATGCAGAGGCAAGTGAGATAATCCACGCCGATGACCTGCGGATATTTGATGAACGAAGCGGTGCGGGGAGACGAATAACCTCTTTCTCCCCCTTCTACCTGAAGATGCATGATATGCACTCCGTCATAGAGCGACGACACATCGAGAAGGAAGGGCACACCGTTGTTGTCGTGAACGGTCTTTGTGGAATAGTCGTTGTCGAACCAACAGATGGTCTTAGAGTCATTGGAAGAAGTGTGGATGGGTTGGATGAAGAAACGGGTTTGCGGTGAACTGAGGTTACCGTCCTCATCCTTCACCTGGATGTGAATGGTATGGAGCGACGGTTCCAACCCTTCCAAGTCGGCATCGAAGTGCCATTGGGAATCGAGCGACACGTCCCTCACCATGGTGGAGATGTCGCCGTCGAACCAATAACGGTACTCATAGCCGCTGACAAATATGGGGTTGACGTGTCTGTTGTAAGTCACTACAGCGGCATTGAGGGTCTGAACGGCCTGTGACACCTGCTGCTGCGATGCAGGATGGGCGACAATGGCCTTGGCTGCATTGATGGCTTCTTGCAAGGCCTGGCGAGTCTCCGGCAGGTACTGTCCGTTCTCGGTACCTTCTTCGGTCTCAGCCAACCTTTGCTCGGCAGAAGCGATGGTTTCTTGCAGTCTGGTTGTCACCACCTCATCGCTAACTTCCACCTCCATCAATGTGAAACAGTCGAAGGAGGATGCGTTATCCAGCCAACTGAGGTTCACGGTGAGAAAAGAGTATTCGCCTGCCTCGATGATGGCTTCAGTATGTGACCAGGTGTCTTGCTGGAAATTGATGTGTTCCACTTCGATATCGATACCTTGGTTGGCATTGGCCAGAAAGAGGCGGCTCCACTGACGGTTGTCGGACGAATTGGTGCGGTAAGCCCAGCAACTGAACAGATATGTTTTCCCTGGGGAGATGGCGAAACTGGTCTTGACAGACTGGTTGGTGTTGGTGCCTGCTCCACCCAGACATTTCAGGTAGGCACCTCCGTCTGCGCCACCCGACGTGACAACCTCGAAATATGTTTCACTCAGGCTGTTGCCGTCACCTGCCATCCATCCCGTGGTGCCGTCATCGAACGAGGAATTGGTTATTAGGTTGCTTCCCTTGACGATATAAACGCAGGTGTCAGTCCTTATTTCATCGCCCACGGCGTAGGTGAACTTCTGTGTGTCGGTCTGTCCCCGAGCCACATAATGGAGGCAGAGGAACATGAAAAGAATGTACTTTCTCATAAGCGTGATTCTTAAAGTGAGACATCAGTTGAAGATGAAAACCACGCATCGTTTATTCCGCTCCGTTGACGGTGATATCCACACTCAACTTGCCATCGGCAGTCGATTTGGAGGCCACATTGAACTTGGTGATCTGCGGATTGGAGGGTGTGGGGTCGTAAGGGAGGTTGCCACCGTAGATGCCCACCTCAGTGCCATCTGTACCTTTGTAGGTGGTTTTGGCTGTTTCTGTAAGGATATAGTCGGTGTTGTCGTCGGGCCAACCGTCCTTGGTGGTGGTGAACACATCCCAACCCACGGCACTTTTATTTGTGCTGTTGGGGATGTTCTTGAAGACATCTGCAGCAGTGTCAATGCCGATGCAGTTGTAGGCCATATTGCTGCTTAGCATCGTTCCTGAATTTCCCAACAGGATGCAGTTGCGGAAAGAAGAACTGAAGATATTATAACGCCAATCAGGATTATAAACGATACAGTTCTGGAATTCGAAATTGCTCGTAGAAGAACTCCAGCAATATGGGAACATCACGATACAATTCACCATAGAGGCGGAACTGTTGGTATTTAATGTAATTGATGAGGATGAGCTGGTATTGATCAGTCTGCAATGGATGAAGGTGGCGTTTTTGAGGCTAGTCGAACCACTAAATGTAAATTCTTTAAACCTGCACTTGATGAATGTTGCGTTGGTGAGGGTGTTTCTATAGATAATCGTATGATTGTGATAGAGGCCCTCCAAGGTCAGTCTTCCTGTGGCATCGTTAGGAATGTTGATATCGAAATTGCCCGTGATCACAGTGGGTTCAGTCTGGGTGATTTCGTTGAGGGTCATGCCAGCGCCGCGGATGGTGAGGGGTTTGGTGATGTCAACAGCGACGAAGGAGCCAGAGGATAGGTTGATGACGTCGCCTGCTGTGGCAGCGTTGTGGGCTTCCTTCAGGGCTGTGGCACCGTAGAAAGTGGTGATCTCGCCGTCGTGGCTCAATGTGGCGAGCATCGAACTCTGGGCGAACAAGTGGGTGGCGCCAAGACCAAAGAGAAGGGTCAGCGCAAAGGTCAAAAGTCGTTTCATATACGTTGAATTGTTGAGATGAATGTTTGTGCTGCCAAGACTCCAAATGCAGCAAAAGTACCATTACAGAAAAAGCGTGAGCCTTGTTTCTGTTTCATCTGTAACTTGGTATCGCCAAACACCATACTAATAATGAAACATTACAAATTACTCACGCTGTTGAGTATATAGAACAACAGCATGAGTGCATACTGTAGGTATATACCAACAGATGAGCGTTTAAGTATGTCTCCATCCTATTAGTAATGTGAATTTTGGCGATTTCAGTTACAAGGATGAAAAGCAAAAAAACGCTTTCCTGGTCTTCACGGATAAGTCAGGCTTTAGACCCTTCCGCCCGTAAGACGTTGCAAATATAACAAAAAGAAAATAAAAAGGAAGAGTAAAAAGAAAAAAAAGTTTATATTTGCATATTGAAACCAATCACGAAGGACGCTATGAGAAGAAGATACCCCGTAGGCATACAGACTTTCTCTGAAATCAGGAAAGGAAACTAT
>CAMOWU010000068.1 GCA_946628545.1 uncultured Bacteroides sp.
CCAGAAAGATAATTTATAGAAGCCCCCTTAAATTTTATTCAAGATGTTAACATTCTCTATTGCCTTTATCTTTTTGATATTGGGATTCCTTTTCTACAGCAAGTTTGTGGAAAAGGTGGTGGGTATTGACACTGAACGTAAGACACCCGCCTACACACAAAACGATGGGGTCGATTACATGCCCATGCCGACATGGAAGGTCTTTCTCATCCAGTTTCTCAACATTGCCGGCACCGGACCCATCTTCGGTGCCATCCTCGGTGTGCTTTATGGCCCTGCCGCTTATCTCTGGATCATCCTGGGCTGCGTCTTCGGCGGTGCTGTCCACGACTATCTTTCGGGTATGATGTCGGTTCGTTCCAAAGGGCAAGGTATCGCAGAGATTGTAGGCGACCAACTCGGTGGGGTAGCCCGACAGTTCATGCGTGCTTTCACGTTGATCCTGATGATTTTTGTGGGAGCGGTCTTCGTGACATCTCCTGCAGGCCTGCTCGCCAACCTGATAGGTAATGGGGACGGTTCTTTCTTCACCTCCCAGACTTTCTGGTCCATTCTCATCTTCGCTTATTATATCCTCGCCACGCTGTTGCCCATCGACAAGCTCATCGGACGTATCTATCCCCTCTTCGGTGCCGCACTTTTAATCATGGCACTCGGACTGCTCTATGGCATCTTCGCCAAGGATGGCAACATGCCTGAAATCAGTGACGCTTTCCGGAATCACAACCCCAACCCCAAGGCCATGAGCCTCTTCCCTGGACTCTTCATCACCATCGCCTGTGGAGCGGTCAGTGGTTTCCATGCCACCCAAAGCCCCATGATGGCTCGCTGCATGATGAACGAGAAATATGGCCGGCCGGTCTTCTACGGCGCCATGATCACCGAGGGACTGGTGGCATTGATCTGGGCTGCGGCTACCATCAAGTTCGCCGACTCGCTCAGCGTTGTAGGCGCCACCCCCTACGAGAAACTGCTCAACGCACTCACCGACAATGGTGCCCATGCCGCCAATCCGGCAGTGTTGGTCAACATGATCTGCCAGACTTGGCTGGGCAAGGTGGGAGCCGTTCTGGCTGTGCTTGGTGTGGTGGCAGCGCCTATCACATCAGGCGACACCGCTTTCCGCAGCGGACGACTCATCGCCGCCGATTTCATGCACTACAAGCAGAATAAGATTTACAAGAGGTTGCTCCTGGCAGTACCTCTCTTCGTGGTGGCTTTCATTCTCATGCAAGTGGATTTCTCCGTGCTTTGGCAGTATTTCGGATGGACCAACCAGACGCTGTCGGTCTTCACTTTCTGGGGTGCTACAGTGTGGCTCGCCCGCAACCGTCGGAACTTCTACATCACGCTCATTCCGGCGCTCTTCATGACCACGGTTTGCACCACCTATATTCTGTTGGCTCCCATAGGTTTCAAACTCGACTACACCCTGAGTTGCACAGGTGGATGCGTCGTGGCTATAGCACTGCTGGCGCTGTTCATCTGGTGGCGGCGTAGGAAAGTGATGTCGAAATAATCCTTTGCATGTCATGAAGATCAAGAAATATATTCTTATTCCCCTGTTGCTCTTTGTCTATGTCACGGGCATGGTGCTCTATTTCATTCCCAAGAGTACAGACAGCACCCTCCAGAAGGTATTCGAAGTGGGGGCGAGTTATGCCCTTGTGATCGTCTTGTTCTTTGTGTTGCGCTATCGCGACCGGCTGCGCCAGGAAAGACTCGACGACATGAAGAAGGCAGAAGAGCAAAACAAGACATTACAGAATCAACAATAAAAACTACACAATCATGAAAAAAATTCTTCTTACCATGGTGCTTGTCGCCATGACCGCCCTCAACGCTTCGGCGCAGTTTGAAAAGGGAAAAGTCTATCTCAACGGATCCTTGCCCAGCTTCGGGCTGTCCTACTCCGACGCCAAAGACCTTGGTCTGGGACTCGAACTCAACGGAGGTTACTTCTTCGCCGACAACTTCCTGCTCATGGGATCTGCCGGTTTTGAATACAGCAACAAGAAATGGAACGACCTCTTCTTGGGCGTCAAGGGACGTTACTACATCCTTCAGAACGGACTCTTCCTCGGCGCCGGAGCTCGCTATCTCCATGAGTATAAGAATTTCAACGACTTGCAACTGACACCCGAAGTGGGCTATTGCTTCTTCCTTGGCAGGAATGTGGCTGTGGAGCCCAGTGTCTATTACTGCATGTCAATCACCGATTTCAGCCACAAGAGTGAGGTGGGTCTCAAGGTGGGTATCAGCATCTTCCTCGACACCAAGCGCAACATCACCGTCTGGCCCAAGAAATAGCATGTCATCATGATGGATTCTATCATGTCTTTTGCCAAGGAGAACTACGACCTCATTTGCCTGATGGTCGGAGTGATTGGCGTGATCTTGTCCGTTGTGACGCTGATTTACGAAATCAGGCAACGGAAGAAAAAGAAAGAATCGGAGAAAAAGGCTGAATCCGGGAAAAAAGAATAGATCAAGAAGGATCTGACTGTTGTCATCCACCTTGAGATTCTACAATCTGTGGCTTGGGGTGGATGTCATTTTTTTTATTGCGTCTCTATGATGACTAATACGTCTCTATGATGATGAATAGGAACTGACCGATATGAATAAAACCATCTTGTACGTCATTATCTCCCTCTGCTTTATAGCATGGGTGGTTTGGGGAGCATTCCCGTTGATGAGTTATGAGAGCGATAGTATGCGACTCATCAACGGAGTCGTCATTATGCACAACACGAACTCGGGACTTCCCCCGACCTTGAGTTATCAGTACAATATGCAACCTTTGGTCAGCGCTATTCTTTTAGGAATCAAGCATACGGTGCCTGGCTGGGGAGTAGAACATGTGTATGCTTTCTTGTCCGCACTTATGTCCGTTGTTTTCTTCTTCTTGAGCGTGGAATTTGTCAGGATGGTTACACGTACGGAACGGTTAGTTGTCATGCTCTGCTTGTTCCTCTTGCCAGAGAGTTTTGCTGTGGCGACATATCCCAATACGGCTGTTTTCTCCGCTGTCTTTTTCTTGGTTGGAATGATAGCCTTGTGGAAAGACAAATTATGGCTGGCGGCGATGGGACTATGTCTGGCACCGCTTTTCCGCTATGATGTCTTGATGGTCTATCCTGCCGTCTTTGGACTTTTCCTCGTAAAGGGTGATGGACTCACCCCAAGCCTGAAGAAAAGCGTGGCGTGGGCACTTGCTGTTATCGCGTTGATGTGGCTGGGATGCCTGCTGCTGAAGACCAATCCCCTGCAAACTATTACTGATTTGAATGCCAATGGGACGGTCGTACGTTATCAGGCGGTGGTGCCTTACGTGATCCTCTCTTTCTACACCATAGTCAACATCGTCTTGTTACCTTGGGCCATTGCGAGGAGTGTGGCGGGAAAACAGTGGGCATTGCTCTTGATGGCGCTTGTGCCTATGTTGCTGCTGCATCTGGCTTACGCCAAGCAGGGAACAGCCGCCAAACACTACTTGTATCTTCTGCCTTTCATCACCATCCTCACCGCTCCCCTTGTCTCAGCCATCCTGCAGCGAAGGTACGGATTATGGTGCAAGTACCTCTTTGTAGTTGGAATCATCATCTACAACTTGCTCTCTGTGAGAGCTTCCCTACCCAAAAGCGATCGACCTCCGCTGGACACCAAGCAGTGGATGAATCAACCCGATGCCACATCCAACATTGGGCCCGTCAGAACACTGGCCACAGAGAACCTCACCCCCTTGCATCTGAGGTTCGGGATAGGTGCAGGTCAGGTTGTGGCGACAGCTGACGAGCGGATGCTCTTTACAGGCAACCTCTTTTATCCTTTCTATATCCATCGATTCAAGACGCGATGGAATAGCCAGGTTGACCATGTGGTGGAATGGCTTCACGGAAAAGGCGACTGTTTGCTTTGCTCAGGCAGTATCGATGCTTTGAGCGCGTATGCCAATCGATGGCTTGAGAAAGGAGCCGAGTTGGAGTATAGCGAGCATGAGGATGCCGGTAATATCCTTAATGTCTATGACATGAAGGAGAATGGAAGGAGAATACTCTTCCTTCATGAACGAACCACAGCAGACAAGGAAATACTACGCAGACTGATTCATAAAGCTTCTGGCATCAGAAAAGGGAAATTCTATGTCGTCACCCTCCATGACTTTGAGACTTTCTGCGCTGAGAAGTTTGTTGAAGAAGGATGGCTGAAGAAGGAAACCACAAACATATATTCTCTGAATGCAACCGAATAAGGACTGTGTTGCCCTTCACAACTTGTAGCGTTCATCAGCATAAAGCATCATCTGCTTGTCGCCCTTACTGTCGCCATAGGCAACCAAATGATAGGCGGAGCGGTCGGGTTCCTGAATGGTGAAACGCCTCACTTTTTCCGGTCCATAGCAATTGGGCGACTTGAAACGCCCCGTCAACTTGCCATCAGAACCGATCTCAACCTGAGTACACACTACGTGTGACAAACCATGGCTGGCGCACCACGGCCCCACCCATTCCTCGATGCTGGCACTGACCACATAGACCTTGTGTCCTGCTTCCACATGACGATTCAACAGCGACAGTGCAGACGGATTGACATCTGCATCAAGGTGGCAGACGAACTGCTGTCCCAATTCGCGGAAACGGTCGTAAGGCATATCCTTGAAGAAATAGGAGAACAAGCGCTCTTTGGTCTTCCCATTGTCTGCCAATCCCATTTTCATCATCAACAAGAGCGGGAAATGGCGCATCAGCCCCTTGACTAGAGACCATGGACCAAAACAGAAACGGATAAAAGCGATGAACGAGTCGCTTTTGGTCAATGTCCCGTCGAAATCAAAAACCGCTATCTTGTTCATTATCTTATCCATATAAAAGAATTGCAAAGCTGCATAACCAACACATGATGCAGACTTGGATGACATGGTCGTGAAGAAGCAGATAGGTGGGGTCGCCGATTTCTTGATTTCTCAGGACATGCCACATATAGCGCAGGATGGATGCAAGGACAAACACCCCCGTCGTATAAAGGTAGCGGCTGCCCACTCTGTTGACAATCTCCTCGGAGAGGGTGTACATGATGTAGCACACGATTGTCACGCCGCTTAAGATCATCATGCAAGCTGTGACATAAGGCATGGAATAATGGGATGTGGCTGAACGAAGCACATGACCGGTCTTGGTGGTCTTCAGCATATCGTCGCGCCGTTTGCCAAGGCCCAGCAAAAGAGTGAGAAGGAAAGTCATCAGGATGATCCATGATGAGTTCTCTATGCCAGTGGCTACCGAACCTGCAATCAGACGGATGATGTAGAAAAGGGAAAGAACAAGAATATCGACGATGGCTATCTTCTTCAACAAAGTACTGTAGAGCACATTCAGTGCTACGTAAATGACAAAGACTGGCAACACTTCCGATAAATCCACAAGCAGACACCCCGCAAAAGCCACTATCAGGCAGATTGCCATCACTGTGAAAGCCTCAGTTACAGATACAAGACCTGATGCTATGGGTCGAAAGCGCTTCACTGGATGAAAACGGTCGGTTTTGCGGTCCATGATATCGTTCAGGCAGTACATGGCACTTGATAACGGGCAAAAGAGCAGTGCTGTGTACAAACAAGGGATTGTCAATGCCAAGTCGTCTATCTGATGCCCGAAAAACAAAGGGAAGAACACAAAGATATTCTTGATCCATTGTGAACATCTCATCAGCCTCAGCCATGTGGCCAGGGATCTTTTTTTGTTTTCCATTGGCTGGACGAAGGCTAATGGTGGTGCTTGGCAGCTTCTTCGTCCTCAGCTTCCTTGTATTTGCGGAGGATGTCGGAGGCGAAGATGAAGTCGTTGAGGCGCTTGTTGTCACTGTTCATGATGTCGGCACTCGTGCCTTGCCATTCGGCACGTCCCTCACAGATGAAGACAATCTTGTCGCCAATGCCCATCACTGAGTTCATGTCGTGGGTGTTGACGATGGTGGTGATGTTGAGTTCGGTGGTGATGCCGTGGATCAACTCGTCGATGACAATCGATGTCTTGGGGTCGAGTCCAGAGTTGGGTTCATCGCAAAAGAGGTACTTGGGGTTCAGGGCGATGGCGCGGGCGATGGCGGCACGTTTCTGCATACCGCCACTGATCTCGCTGGGCAACTTGTTTTCCGCTCCCGACAGGTTCACACGCCCAATACACTCCTTGGCGCGTTTCTCTCGGTCGATATAGGTGTCGGTGGAGAACATGTTGAGGGGGAACATCACATTTTCCAGCACCGTCATGGAGTCGAACAAGGCGGCGCTCTGGAAGAGCATACCCATCTTGCGGCGCAGAAGGATCTTGTCGCGCTTGCTCAGCGCGCAGAAATCCACATGGTCGTAGAAGATGTTGCCACTGGTGGGGTCCAACAGCCCCACGATGTTGTTGAGCAGCACGGTCTTTCCACTACCGCTCTGACCAATGATCAAGTTGGTCTTGCCGTTCTCGAAGACTGCGTTGATGTCGTGCAGCACCTCCTTGTCTTCGAATGATTTATAGAGATGGCTTACTTCTATCATGTGAGTATCTGGGTTAGGAAGATGTCTGCGAAAAGAATAAGCACACTGCTCGTCACAACCGCGTCGGTGCTGGATACGCCCACCTCGATGGAGCCGCCCTCAACGGTGTAGCCCTTGTAGGACGACACACTGGAGATGATGAACGCATAGACCACGGCCTTGATCATACCGCACCAGAAGAACCATGGATTGAAGGAATATCGGAATCCCTCTGTCAGTTCAGATATCGTTGTCGTGCCCATGAACGAAGTGCTGTAAGCTCCTATCATACCGCTGAACACACTCAAGGTCACCAAGATGGGCATGATGGTCATCAAGCCCAGGATCTTGGGCAGTATCAGGTAGTTGGCTGAGTTCACACCCATGATGTCGAGTGCGTCGATTTGCTGGGTGATGCGCATGGTGCCCAGCTCGGATGCGATGTTCGACCCCACCTTGCCTGCCAGAATCAGACACATGATGGACGACGAGAACTCCAAGAGCATAATCTCTCGGGTGGTGTAGCCGGTCACCATGCGTGGCATCCACGGACTCTGGATGTTGAGTTTGATCTGGAGGCAGATGACCGCACCGATGAAGAAGCTGATGATCAATACAATACCTATGGAGTTGTAGCCCAGTTGGTACATCTCCTTCACATATTCCTTATAGAACATGCGCATGCGGTCGGGACGTGAGAGCGTACGACCCATCAGTTGTACGTACCGTCCTATCTCTGTCAGTGATTTCTTTAATGTCAGCATCGCGTGGTTCAGAAAAACTGTGCAAAAGTATGAAATTTTGCTGATTATCCGACATGATGAGGTTGGTTTTTTGGGAAAAAACTATAAATATGCAGTTTGAACACATGACGAATTCCATCACGACACATCTGACTCATGGCCATCGGCAATCGCGACATCATGTTTGAACGGCTGTATAAAGACAATTATACCGTCCTCTTCTATCGCGCCCTCGACATTGTCGAGGACGAAGACGTAGCGGCCGATTTGGTGGAGAGTCTGTTTGCCGACATTTGGGAGAGGTTCGACCAAGTGAGAGCAGATGAAGCGCCCAAATATCTGATGAGATCCCTGAAGAACAAATGTGTCAGCTACCTCAGGCATAAGGCTGTGGAAAGGAAGTACGAGCAGCACTTCCTGCAAATGAAGGAGGAAATGGCTGATGAAGATGATGAAGTGCATGAGGAGCGACTGAGGTCTAGATGTAGGGACGCGACGTGTCGCGTCCGCTGCAGCCAATCAATTACACGTTTGTAATATAGAATTCTGGACAACCTAAAAGCAGCCAGCCATAAAGAACTGTCGGAGACGGTTCGATATGGCTGGCTTTTGTTGGTGGGGAGTCAATCTGAATAGGCTCACGACTGATGCCTGCACGTTGCAAATTGATCATGTGCTACTGTCCCAACTGTCGGACGGGGAAAGTGAAGTAGGTGTCGGGGAAAGGCTCGTAGATGTATTCCTGCTCGAAGAGCACGCTCTTGTCGAGGTCGGGATAGAAATAGGGCTTCATCAGAGTGTCGGGCACATTGGCAGCCCAGCGGACGAAATGGTCAACAGCCTTTTGTGGACGTTAGGCATCAAAGATCTTCAGACGGTAGCCCTGTGCTTTCACCTCGTCGCTCACGGCGCGCAGGCTGTCGGCTGCCACCTTGGTGAGCAATGCTGTGGGTTCAAGATGGCCATCGATGCGCTCGCCCACAATTGATGTGAATGCCCTCTTCTGCCACGATTGATCTTTGTGGCCTTCATTGTGCTTGAGAGCAATAATTTTGCAAAAGTACAAAAAAGGAAGAAATTTCAGCTTTTCTCATGCAATATTTCCTCATCTTCTGTATTACTTTTGTAAATGATTGGCAAAACCTAAGCGTAATGAAAGAATTTGTATCAGGCATTTGCAAACTGTTAGCTCTATCATTCGTCATCACGTCCTTATCTTCGTGCGCCTCAATCCTTTCGGGTGTGAGGTCCAATATCTATATCGATGGCGAAGTGGACGAACCCGTAACGATCACAAGCAGCTTTAAAACCTATGAAGACGTGCAATTACCCACCATAGTGGAGGTGAACAGGCGCAAACTCGACGGACAGCATGTCAAGATCTCATCAGAGCATCATTCCTTCGATGATATCGTTCTGGAAAGGACATTCAATTACTGGGCATTGGTGGGTGGAGGAATAGCTGTTGATATGCTGACCAATGCGGTCAGTATGCCAAAATACGACCAGTTTCATATCACGCCTACGGAGGATCTGGTGGCAGGTGATTCCATCATCCCATCAGGGACGAGACCGATTATCACCTTGAAAAAACAACTCAGGCAAGAACGTTTGCTTCAGGATCGTTTGTTGCCCGAAAAATATCCGCGACACGAAATCAGAGGATCGATAGGATCCGGTGCCAACCAAGCCACTCGTTCGACCAATCGATTCCTTGATGAGCAATCAGAGCGATATCAGTTGGATAGAAATGATGGTTCCGAAGGCTTGAGAGGACGGTCTTATGTCGTGTTCACAGCGGAATATCACTACCGATTGAACAGAAAATGGGATCTTGGTGGACTGGCAGCATGGGGTTACTCTGCTTTATATTATTCTGAAAAGAATAAGGAAATACCTGATGAGGCAGAACCTCTATGTGTGGATGTTAACAATCTGAATACGAGCTTCGGATATGAAGGATGCAGGACTTTCTCTTTCGCTCCCTCTATGCGATACACATGGTATGAGCAACGTATGTTCCGATTATATTCCCGAGTGGCTTTAGGTGCAATGCGGCAACATCTCAATTTCGCTGCGACAATTTATGAAAAGCTGCCGGGTGATGCTTTTCTCTACAGCATTCGCAAAGAACGTGAGGACCGTATCAAATGGCGTATGGCCTATCAAATCACCCCCTTAGGCGTGACATTTGGTAAAAGCGATCATTTCAAATCTTTCTTGGAATTGGGTTACGGTTGCCTCGGAGTCGTGAATTTCGGGTTCACAGTCTGCCTATGATATCATACATGCCAAAACTCAGCATGAAAAACGGTTATTTTTTTTGTCCTACTCTCGTTTTTTCGTAATTTTGCAATTGATAAGGGCATGAATCGACATTCCTTTATTCGATGATCATTAATATCTTTTTTTTGAACGATTACCTCACAATGTTTCATCTCGACTCTTTTATCTCGGAATATGTCACAGGACGACAGGTCAGTATGTTCGCTCAAGACATCGACGACAACCGATGCCAACTGATTGAAGAAATCCAGGGAAGGAGCGTCCTGGTCATCGGAGGAGCTGGTTCGATAGGCTCTTCTTTTATCAAGTCCGTATTGCAATTCAAACCCTCTAAGTTGGTGGTCATCGACCACAACGAGAACGGACTTGCAGAGCTCACCCGCGACCTGAGATCCAGCAACCAAATTGAAGTGCCCCCAATTTATCTCACATATCCACTTCATTTTGCCGACCCCATTTTCCAGCGCATCTTCAAGGAGCACAATGGCTTCGACATCGTCGCCAATTTCTCAGCTCATAAACATGTCAGGAGCGAGAAAGACCGCCATTCGGTGCAGGCTTTGATAGAGAACAACTGTTTGAAAGCCCGTCAACTGCTTGAAACGCTATCCGAAATACCACCGAAGCATTTCTTCTGCGTCAGTACAGACAAGGCTGCAAACCCTGTCAATGTCATGGGAGCCAGCAAGAAGGTGATGGAGGATCTCATCATGACTTTTTCCGACTGTTTCCCTGTCACCACAGCGCGATTCGCCAATGTGGCCTTCAGCAATGGCTCTCTGCCGGCAAGTTGGATGGAAAGGGTGATGAAGAAACAGCCACTCGTAGCACCTACCGATGTCAGGCGTTATTTTGTCTCCCCTCAGGAAAGCGGTCAGATCTGTATGTTGGCGGCAGTACTGGGGAAAAGCGGAGAGATCTTCTTCCCTAAACTTGGACAACACCAAATGAGGACCTTCTCGCAGATCTGCGACGATTTCATTCGCGCTTGGGGATATGAACCCTTGGTGATGACCAATGAAGACGAGGCGCGTGACTTTGCTGCGGCAATGGACGAGAACAGCAGGTCCTACCCTGTGGTCCACACTTGTAGCGACACCACAGGAGAGAAAAGTTTCGAAGAGTTTGTGGTGGCTGGCGAGATAACGGATATGAATCGCTTTCATGGACTTGGGGTCATTGAAAGGAAAGAAACATTTCAGTCCGAGAGATTAGACCTGCTATTCACCTACCTCAAGCATATCTTCAGCCGTGAGGATTTCACAAAGGAGGATGTGGTGGGGGCACTCAAGGACTATCTGCCCAACTTCGTGCATGAAGAGAAGGGCAGGAACTTAGACTCCAAGATGTAATGAACGCACAGCCTATCCTTAGAAGCAAGCGTATCACATCTATCGACGCGCTGAGGGCTTTTGTCTTGTTGGGGGTACTACTGACCCATCTATGGGCAGGCTTTAATGTGGAAGATGCCTATCAGGTCAATTCCGTGACCGATATGGCAATAGATGGGTTCATTCCCCGTTTTCTGACCTTCAGGTGTGCCATGATTTTCAACGTGCTCTTCGGGGTCAGTTTCTACTTGATGCTGCGAAATCCAGCCAACAGTGGCGGGAAGTTTGTATGGAGGTGTTTTCTCTTATTCATCTTAGGCATCCTCGACAAATTCTTATATTGGCCTGATGCCTTGATGTGGTACGGACTATGTGGCATGTTCTTGGTGCTTTTCCGTCGTCTATCGGTCAGTAAACTCATCCTCTCCATCATCCTCTTCTATCTACTCATTATCCTGCTCTGCCAGCACGCCATCGGCTCCTATTTCTTGAGTCCTTATATCTCCGATTTCAATCGGTATCGACCGAACATCACTTTCCACGACGCGTGGATGTGGTGGCCATCGAGTGTGCTCACATACCTTCGACACATGCTCGACAATGGCGTCTTCTACACCTTCGCCAACTTCTTGATAGGATATACCATAGGCAAAGCTGGGCTGGTCGATAAAATGGACAGGGCGGTCAACTTACGTATTGTGCTCATCTCGTTGATGGTTTATGTTCTGGCTCTTTTTATCCTATACAGCCCTTCTGTCTCTTTCATCTGGCGACTGCCGGTGACTCTTTCGGGGGCTGCCTTTTATTCCGTGTTGTTTGTCTATCTCTACAACCGCAGGCCATTCCATCGGTTCCTCTCGTGGTTTGAGCCTTACGGAAGGCTTGGACTGACGAACTATGTCATGCAAGGGGTGGTCGGAGTCATCCTCCTCTGTCATTGTGGGGTTGGTGGCATGCATTTGCACCTGGCTACACTCGTCGCCTTCGCATTGCTGTTCTTTCTGCTACAGGCGTTCTTTTCATGGTGCTGGTTGAAAAAATTCACTTATGGACCTTTTGAATATTTATGGAGATGTGCCACTGAAAGAAAATGGATTCCTTTCATCAAGTCGTATTGACTCTTCTATTTCTTGACCCAAAAATGATGTTTGGAAATGATTTGTATGTAAAAATAATTGAACATACCGAAGAATTATATAACTTTGCATTTGAACGGGAAATGTATAGACTTTTCCAGAAACAATTTTTACCCAATGATTGAAGGATACGAAAACATCACGATATCCATCGATGCTACTGTCATGGATGCGTTAAAGCGAATGGATGAGGTGAGGCGCAAGATGTTGCTGGTCAACGATGGCGCCGCTTTCTACTCCATTGTGACCATTGGGGATATTCAGCGGGCTATATTGAAAGGGAAAGGCATGGATACCCCTCTTCGCGATATCATCAGCAGAGAAGACAAGGTATTTGCGTCAAAATACGACCAGGAAACAGACATCCGACAGAAAATGCTCACTCTCAGATGTGAGCTCATGCCCGTTCTCGATGACGACTATCATATTGTCAAAGTTTATCAGTGGAATGACTTCTTCGGTAAGGAAGAGATAGGATTCCAACGACAGTCGCTTGACCTGCCTGTGGTCATCATGGCAGGTGGTAAAGGAACAAGGCTTCTGCCATTGACCAACATGCTTCCCAAGCCACTCATCCCATTGGGCGAGAAAACCATACTGGAGGAAATCATGGACAGGTTTGAGAGAATAGGGAGCAAAAGATTCTATCTCTCGTTGAACTACAAATGCGAAGACGTGGAAAACTACTTGGCAAGGCTTCGCCACCATTACAACGTCAACTACGTCAAGGAGGACCGTCCTTTGGGAACAGTCGGTAGCGTGACACTTCTCAAAGGAATCATCCATGAACCTTTCTTCCTCTCCAACTGCGACATCCTTATCGACCAGGACATGCGCGATGTTTATGACTTCCATTGCAGCAACCATAACGACATCACCATCATCAGCGCAGTCAAGAGCATCAACATACCATACGGAGTCATAGAAATGGAGAATGGACAGATGACTCGGCTCAAGGAAAAACCTGTGGTCAGTTATAACGTCAACACCGGCGTCTATCTGCTGCAACCCGAAATGATTGACGAGATACCCGAAGGACAATTCTTCCACATCACTCAACTCATCGACATTGTTCACCGGAAAGGGGGAAAGGTGGGATGTTTTCCCATCAGCGATCGGTCGTGGAACGACATCGGTGAATGGGACGGATACCTCAAATACATAGGAAAATGAAGTTGCTGATACTTTATGATATCTCTCATCAGGCTGTTTTGATGAGGAGCCTGTGCAAACACGTCAATGAGGCTGGTATCTCAGCAGACTTGATTGATGTGTCTTCACTCGACTTCTATTCTCCAAGTGGCCGCAAGGCTCCACGGCTCTTGAGGCTCTATCAGACTTTGTCGGAAAACACACCCCTGAGGCATTTCCATCGCGACCGGATATTGTTGTGGGTACTTGGAAGAATGGCTGAGCATTACGATGCCCTCGATTTCCAAGGGCTTTATTCTCCACTATTCTATGCACTTGTCAAAAGATTAAAAAGAAACACGACAAAGGTGATGAAGGCGCAATTCTGGGGCTCGGATCTCAATCTGTCTCAGGATCACGACTTATGGTGGAAGAGGGAAATGCTCAGCAACATGAGAGTCATTCAGGTCGCTACCCCAGAGATGAAGGAAAGGGTGGCTGAGAAGTTCCCTGAATATTCCGACATCACCGTGGTGTGCCCATTTGGCAACCAGCATCTTGACGACCTTCGACAGTTGATGGCGAATCCCTCTCTGCAAGACCGCTCTTTCACAAAGATGAATCTCCAGGGCAAGATTGTGGTCTGTTGCGGATACAATGGGAAGAGATTCCAGCAACATCTTGAAATGATACAAGCTTTGAAGGCTTTGCCGGAGGATGTGCAGCGGCGATTGGCTGTTGTCTTTCCAATGACCTACGAATTGAATGATGATTACCTGAACGATGTCATGCGCGAACTGGATGAAGTAAAGTTCGACTACGACATCATCATCGACCGCATGACTGAACGACAAGTGCTTACCTTGAGAATGCTGACAGATCTCGTTGTCAATATCCAGGTGATGGATGCACTTGCGGCATCCTTGCAAGAGCACATCTTCTGCGGAGGAGTGCTTTTGGCTGGCGACTGGCTGCCTTATTCGCTCTTTACCGCCAACGGCATCTACTATATCAAGACCAGCATGGAAGACCTGTCGGATAAACTGCGTTTTGCAATAGAGCATCTGAATGAATTGAAAGATAAATGCGCCACGAATGGCAAAAAACTTTATGAGTTGACATCCTGGAAGACGGTCATCCCATCGTGGACTGTCGTTTACGGTCTGCTCGAAAAGAAAAATCACCACAGGTCGTGATGGCACCACTTGAACCATGAGTTCCAACACATGAGAAAAGCATTTGAAATCCTTTTCTCTGTAAAAAAATCACTCAACTATTGATTGTTATCTTTAATTGGTGTATTTTTGCACTACCAAACGACTCCCCTCCCATCTAAGTGGAGGAACTACCAAAAAACTCCCCTCCCCTCGAAGGGGAGGAACAACCAAAAAACTCCCCTCCCCCTCGAAGGGGAGGGGTAGGGGTGGGGTCTCAATAACCCATAACCCATAACCCTGCAATAACCCATAACCCATCATAACCAACATGTCCACTACAACTATCGTGATTATTGCCGTTGTCGTCATCCTCTTCATTTATGGCGTGGCACAACAGCGTACACTCGTCAAGTACGACGAGATGGTCAACAACAGTATGAGCAACATCAGCGTACAGCTCAAAAGCCGTTGGGATGCTGTACTCGCACTCGTGAAGATGACCAAGGGCTACAGTGACTATGAGCATCAGACCATGATGGACATCATCAGCCAGCGACGCATTGCTGTGGTGAAAACCGCCGAACAGGTGGATGACCAAGAAGCGGCCATCGGGCAAGTGCTGACTCATTTTTTCGCTGTCAGTGAGCGTTATCCCGAACTGAAGGCTGCGAGCATCTACTCCGAGACCATGAAGCAGATGGTCGGTTTCGAGGAGAAGGTGCGCATCAGTCGAATGGTCTATAACGACACCGTCACCAAACTCAACAACGTGGTACGCCAGTTTCCGTCATCACTCGTGGCTGCTCTGCTTGGCTACAAGACACGCACTTATATCGAGGCTGAGCCGCAGCAAAAGAATTATCCCGACATCGGCAGTGTGCTTAATTCATAAGACGCCATGCCGACGGGGCAACGACGCGGTCAGCGACCATGTATCAGCCCTTACTCCACCTCATGACTCTTTTAGCCTATGATAGCCCTTGCTATATCCTTGCTCCCCGTATTGGTATTGCTCTTCTATATCTATCGTAAGGACAATGCCAGCCCTGAACCACCCTTGCAGGTGATCAAGGCTTTCTTCTATGGTATGGGATCCATATTCGTCAGCCTGATGGTCATCTCACCCGTCATCTCGCTGCTCGGACTCGACTTCAGGACATCTACCAGTGTGTGGGGACAGTTTGCGGAGGCACTCTTCGGTGCAGCACTTCCAGAGGAAAGTGCAAAGTTGCTGATGCTCTGGCTCTTCCTGCGCAACAACAAGTACTACGATGAGTATTTCGATGGCATCGTCTATGCAGCTTTTGTGGGCATGGGTTTTGCTGCTCCTGAGAACGTGATGTACGTCTTTGATTCTGAGGGCGACTGGTTGACGGTAGGTATTTCCAGGGCCATTTTCTCCATACCGGGTCATTTCTCTTTTGCTATCGGTATGGGGTATTTCTATTCTCTTGTGCATTTTGGACAGAAGAAAGGCATCCTGTCACGTCTTTGTGTGCTTCTTGTACCAGTACTTGCTCACTGGATTTATGATGGTTTGCTGTTCGGACAGGGCGTGGTGTCGGAAACATTGGGACTTCTTTTCATCCTCGCTTTCCTTGTGTTCATCGTCATCATGTTCCGCCACACCTCCAAAGGCATAGCGTCGCTCCGGCAGTACGACAATCCGCCACCACTTCCTCCACTACCTGGCACCACGCCACCACCTCCACCACCAACAACGTAACATAGATGGGAGCCTAATAAACTCCCCTCCCCTCGAAGGGGAGGGGCAAGGGTGGGGTGTTTTCGGTCATCCAGACCCCACCCCGCCTTTCAGGCACCCCTCCCCTACAAGGGGAGGGGAGTTTTTTACCTCGCTTCTAAGGGGAGGGGAGTGGGGTAATTCTTAGAACTTATATTTCAATCCTGCGCAGAAGATACCTTTCTCGCCTATACCCAGTTCACAGAATCCGCGGAACGCACTTCCGAACTCCACACCGATTGCAGTTGCCTGCCACATGAAGTTGGTTGTGGTCTCATCTTCCAGTGTCTCGTTTTTGGCAGGTTTGCCCGACGATGTATTCGACATTATGATCACACCGGCTGCCAGTTCCGAGTACAGGCCGAAATGCTCGCGTCGGAGCCAATCGAACTTCACTGCTGGCATGACGGTGTAGTAGGTACTCCTGAGGGTGACGTCGCTGCCATAGCCGTGGTCGTACTTACAACCAGCGATGGAGGCCACACCGCCCACGCCAATCAGAGGGGTCACATGGTGGAAATACTCCAAACCGATTGGTCCCCAGAAACTCGTCTGGCTGTCAACATTGAAAGCCTCACCGTAAGTGGATACGATGTTGGAGGCAGAACCAAAACCATAGTAGATGCCAATCTCGTTCTTCAAATCAGTGTTCTGAGCCTTGACGCTCACGCAGGCCATGATGGCTAAAGCCACGAAAAGAATTTTTCTCATTTTTGTTGTTTTGTTGATGATGGTAAGTTGAATTATTTGTTTATGCTTTCTCTGCGGTCATGCACAAGAAGCCAATCACGTCGAATGTGTTTTTTGCTTTTTTTTGTTGTTTTGTTATTTTGCTTTTGGATGAGATGTGAGATGATGGCTAAAAAACTCAACTCCCATACCGCATACAAAATTACAACAATTCTGTCGGATGCCGGCAACTTTTTTCGATAAAAGATGCCAGTAGCGCAACGTTTTCACATGATGAGGACAATCAACAGCTAAATCCTTGTAGAAAAGAAAGGGGCACAGAAGTTTCTGTAGATGGATGGAAATGAGTGACTTTGAATATTTTATTCTTTAGGTTCTTCTTCAAAAGGAAGAGCGTCCATATACCTGTCGAAATCACTTTTGAACAGGCGGTCTTGTATGATACGGTACTTTTCAAACTCGGTTTCTGCATGTTCTTTTGCTTGTTCTGCATCATCTTAAAGAATAATCGGGTAGTTGGTACATGTGGGACTACAATATCTTATCCCTACAGGATAAAGCCATGCGGATGAAGATATGATGCTGATACATTAATGAATATTCACTTGCGTGAATCATTAACTTCATGGATGATGCTGCCCTTACAGGGCGCTGGTTGTTTGTTATACATATTCCCAGGGCGATGCCCTGGGCTGAGAGATGATGCCCTTTCAGGGCGATTT
>CAMOWU010000069.1 GCA_946628545.1 uncultured Bacteroides sp.
GTGATGGGGTCGTGGACGGTGAGCGACAGCTGTCCGAAATGTACCATTTTAGCCTTTCGGTTGAAGACATGGAACGATCCGTTGATGGTCATGGGCACTATGGGCAGTCCGATTTCGTTGGCAAGGGTGAAGGCTCCTTTTTTGAAGGGTTGCATCTTGCCGTCGTAGGTCCGTGTGCCTTCTGGGAAGATGACGAGCGACATGCCCTCTCTGAGTGTCTGCTGGGCATGTCTGACCGTTTCTTGGATGGATGCCAGTGTGTTTCCGACGAAAACCTGTTTGGATTTCTGGCAGGCGTAGCCCACGAATGGCAGTTTCTTCAGGTATTCTTTCATCATCCACTTCAGGTTGTGCCCCAGATAACCGTAGATGAGGAAGATGTCGAAATACCCCTGGTGGTTGGCGAGGAAGACGTACGACTGCTGGCTGTCGAGTTTTTCCTGCCCTGTCACCTTCACTCTGATGAGGTAGATGAAGCATGTGAAACGCGACCAGTAGTGCGGTGCCCAGTAGGCGATGAACTTGTCGTCGCCGAGTGCTGCGGCAGTGACGACGATGATGGCTGTGACGATGGTGGCCACAACGAACAGGGGTGTGGCGATGCAGATGCTATAGAGGGCGTAGAAGAATCGTAGTAATGCTGACATAATCCGATGATGAAGATAGTGATGGTTGGCTTTTGGGGAGTCTAAGGCGCTTGCCGTCGGAGTGTGATGACATTCACTTCTGGCCAAGCCCCGAATCGGAAGGGGAACATCACCGCCCCGATACCGTCGCTCACGTCGAGCATTTGGCTTCCTTCGGTGTAGGCTCCTGACCATTCGTCATATACATATTTCACTGGAGACCATCCGAAGACCTTGAATTGTCCGGCATGTGTGTGTCCCGACAGGCTGAGTGAGATATTGGTCTCAGGTATGACTTTTCGTCTCCAATGTGTGGGGTCGTGAGTGAGCAGGATGCAGAAAGTGCCGTCGGATATGCCTTTGGTGGCTTTAGGAAGGTCGCCCAGGGAGGGGAATGGTGGTCGTCCGTCGTTCTCCACGCCTATGACGGCAATGGAGTCGTTGCCACGCCGGATGATGGCGTGCTCATTGAGCAGAAGTGTCCAGCCGAACTCCCGTTGCTTGGCTTCCAACTTGTCGATGTCGGCCTGCTTTTCCTCTTCAGTGGCATAGTTGATATAACTGCTGTAGTCGTGGTTGCCCATGATGGAGAACACTCCGTCTTTTGCCTTGAGCGATGATAATTGTGGCTCGAAGCCATAGACTTCAGCGCATTGGTAGTTGACGAGGTCGCCACCGAACATGATGGCGTCGGCTTTCTGGTCGTTGATGAGTTCTGCGATGGTTTGCACGTCTTTCTCGTTGCCTTTTCGGAAAGTGCCGATATGCAGGTCGCTGAAGAAAGCGATGCGATAGCCGTCGAATGCTGGTGGAAGATTGTTGAAATAGAAAGTCTGCTGGTGAACCACAAAATGGTTCCTTCCCCAGCAATACCCCGTGAGCAGGATCAGCACGGAAGTGCCTGCGGCTGCCATGGCCAGAATCCGGAAGACACGCCGGAGAGCGTCCTGCCGTAGCAGATGTCCTAAGCCGTCGATGATGAGAAACACAGCCTTTGGAGCGCAGATGCAAAGGAAGATGATGAAGAAGACGCCCACTGCATGTTGATGGTCGGGAGCAGCCGCCACGCCTATCCTGATGGAGAGC
Organism: uncultured Bacteroides sp.; assembly: GCA_946628545.1. Classification (GTDB taxonomy): domain Bacteria; phylum Bacteroidota; class Bacteroidia; order Bacteroidales; family Bacteroidaceae; genus RUG11857. The sequence goes on from CAMOWU010000069.1 coordinate 1,713, forward strand.
ATGTAGATGAACAGCAGGATGGAGGGCAGGAAATAGAGCGCTCTCCACAGCCGGCTTCGGGTCCACCTGACAATATACATGAAGTAGATGTAGATGTCGGGCAAGAGCAATAAGGCCAGAAGCAAGGCTATGGTTTTAATGAACATTTGCATTGTTGTCAGTATTCGTTATTGAAAGGTTGTGTCTTTGTCTTGATTGCTGTCAGAGCGAGTTGGCGAGGTAGGTCCTCATTTCTTTGTCGCTCATTCCCCTTCTTGCGGCGTAGTCGTGCAGTTGGGCTTCATCAATGCGCCCCACACTGAAATACTTGGCCTTAGGGTGGGCGATCATCAGTCCGCAGACGGAGGCATGTGGCTGCATCATGGCAGTTTCGGTCAGGCTGACTCCGATATCTTCCAGATGCAACACCCTGTCGATGACGATATTGAGCGAGACGTCGGGCATGCACGGGTAGCCAGTGGCGGGTCGTATGCCTTGGTAGCGTTCGGTGTGCAGCTCATCGAAAGCGAGCCGTTCGTGAGGTGCATATCCCCATATCTGCCGCCGCACTTCCTCATGGAACTTGTCGGCAGTGGCTTCAGCCAGCCTGTCGGCCAGTGTCTGTCGCATCATGATCCCGTAGGGGTCGTGTTCGGCGACGCTCTCCACGATGGATCTGGAAGCGGAAGTGGCGAAGAGTCCTATACGGTGTCCTGTGGGGTCGCAGTCTCGTTCCCGAGGACAGATGAAATCGCTCAGGCAGTAGCACAGGCCGTCGTCGCTGGGTGTTTGCTGCCGTAGCATGGGCAGTCGCACTGTGCCGTCGTTCATGCAGATGAAGATATCGTCTTCTTCGCTGTAGGCACTGCACACACAAGCCACGGCATAAGTGCTGTCTTGTGCTGTGTCGAGTGCTGAGAGCGTGCGCAAGGCATCGTGGTAGAGGTTGAGCGCTTCCTTGCCCTTGTCTTGGTCTTCGGGAGGAAGCGACCTGACCCATGCCGTTGTGCATCCCTCGCAATCATGTATGCGTGTCAGCGATACCATGTGAGCGGGCATTCCCCATGCGTGGAAGAAGTAGAACCAGTTGATGTAGGGTGCCACCTCGCTGATGCGGTAGGTTCTTATGGTCTTCAGTGTCTTGCCCTGTTCGGTGGTCATAGGCCTCTCAAGGGTTGAATACCAATGCTTTTCCCCTCACACCATCGACAATGGTGCCGCTGGCGTATGCTGTTTTGCCGTTGACGAATGTTCGTTCCACCTTCCATTTGTAAGGGTGCTCGTCCATGGGAGTCCATCCGCATTTGGTGTAGTAGCGGTCTTTCATCACGGTCCAAGGGTGATTGGGATTGACCAGCACGAGGTCGGCGTAGTAACCCTTTCGGATGAATCCCCTACGGTCGATGCGGAAAAGCTTGGCGGGGTTATGGCTCATCAATTCCACGGTTTTCTCTATGGTCAGAACACCCTCGTCCACCATTTCCAGCATGGTGACAAGTGAGAACTGCACCATGGGCATGCCGGATGCGGCGGTGAGCGCTCCTCCTTGTTTTTCCTTGAGCAGGTGTGGCGCGTGGTCTGTGGCCACCACGTCTATGATGGAGTCGTTAAGCGCTTGTCGAAGTGCGCTTCGGTCGTCGTTGGTCTTGACTGAGGGGTTGCATTTGATTCTGGCTCCAAGGCGGTCGTAGTCGTTGGTGGTGAACACGAGATGTGCGATGACGGCTTCGGCTGTGATGTTTTTGCTCTCCACTGGCCCTGGCTCGAACAAAGACAGTTCGTCGGCTGTGGAGATGTGCGCAATGTGTAGTCTTGCTCCTGTTTCCTTAGCCAGTTGCACGGCTTTGGATGATGAGGCGTAGCAAGCGGCTGTGTTGCGTATGCGTGAGTGGTACCTCACGGGGAAGTCGTTTTGTCCCTTGTAGCGTCGTTTGAACGCGGCTATGTTCTGGTTGATGATGTTGGTGTCCTCGCAGTGTGCCATAATGAGTAGGGGCGACTGCTGGAACAAGGTCCTCAATTGATGCTCGTTGTCCATCAGCATATTCCCTGTGCTGCTGCCCATGAAGACTTTCACGCCACAGACATGGTGAGGGTCGAGTTGGACGACGCTTTTGATGTTGTCGTTTGTGGCGCCGAAATAGAAGGAGTAGTTCACTCGGCTTTTCTCAGAGGCGATCATGAACTTCTGCTCCAGGAGTTGCAGCGATGTGGTTTGTGGCACAGTATTGGGCATGTCCATGAATGAGGTCACCCCACCAGCGGCGGCTGTCCTGCTTTCGCTTTCGATATCGGCTTTGTAGGTTAGGCCTGGCTCGCGGAAATGGACGTGGTCGTCGATGACGCCAGGCAAGATGTAGAGGCCGGTGGCGTCGATGACATAGTCGAAGGCGTTTCTGTCTATTTCAGTGTTGCCTTCGAGGATGTCGGCTATCAGTTCGTCTTCAATGACTATCGAAGCATCGAACTGGCGGTTCTCATTGACAATATGCGCGTTGTAGATGAGTGTTCTCATGATGTTTGCTTCTTCTTGTATTTCTTGAACCATCCGTCGAAACGCAGTCGTATGACACCCAAGACAGCTTCTGAGAAGATTCCTCCGCTCATTTTAGAAGTGCCTTCGACGCGATTGACGAAAACAACTGGTACCTCCTTGATCTTGAAACCACTTTTGAAGGCCGTGAACTTCATTTCGATTTGGAAGGCATAGCCTTTGAAGCGGATGCTGTCGAGGTCGATGGTCTCGAGCACTTGCCGGTGGTAGCAGACGAATCCTGCTGTGGTGTCGTGTATGTTGATGCCAGTGATGAGTTGAACGTATTTGGAGGCAAAGTACGACATCAGGACTCTTCCCATAGGCCAGTTGACCACATTCACGCCGGTGACGTAGCGGGAGCCGATGGACATGTCGTAGCCTTCGTCGTGGCATGCGGCATAGAGCCGTGGCAAGTCTGCAGGGCTGTGGGAGAAGTCGGCGTCCATTTCGAAAATGTATTCATAGTCGTGTTGGAGGCTCCATTTGAAGCCTGCGATGTAGGCTGTCCCCAGTCCCTGTTTTCCTTTTCTTTCGATAATGAAAAGACGGTCTGAGAATTCATCGTTCATCAGTCGTTTCACGATTGCGGCAGTTCCGTCAGGCGAACCGTCGTCGATGACAAGGATGTGGAAAACCTTCTCCAGGTTGAAGATGGCCCTGATGATTCTCTCTATGTTTTCCTTTTCGTTGTAAGTCGGTATGATGATGATGCTGTCGCTCATGTTTTTTTAGTTTGTCAGGTTCTGTGTAGGGTTGTTTTGGCTTGAAGTGGTGAAGGAGGAGGCTGTCGGTAGATGTTTGCATCTGTTGTTTGGGCCATAGCTGTTCCTTCTGCCTGTATAAATTGCAAAGTTACTGATAAAATCCTAATTCGGGAAATAAACAGGGCAGAAATTATCTTTCTGCTCAGTCGTGAAGCACAAAAAAAGTGCTGTGTCCCCCTCTTCATGAATCATGCAGAGGGGGATGCTTCCATGTCTTCGAGAATGGCCAGGCATTCCCCTACGGTCTGAACGGTTTTGATTGTCACCACGCAGTGGCCTTCGTTTTTGATCATCACTTTTCTTGGATTGGATGCGGCATAGTTCAGTATCTTGCCGAAAGTGGTGCTTTGGTAATAAGGGCTTTCGATGTTCGACACCAGGTGGAGGATCATTTTCTCCTGCCGTAGCATGACCTTTTCCACGCCCAGGCGCCGGCCTGCCCAACGTATGGGCATGACGAGCATCAGGTCTTCAGCTTCCTTGGGTATTTTGCCGAACCTGTCGAGCAGATGCTGACGGAAAGTTGAAAGTCCCGTCTTGTCCTTGATGGTGTCGAGTTCTTTGTAGAGTTTCATTCTCTCGCTGCTGTTGGGGACGTAGATTTGCGGGAAGAGCAGTTCCATGTCGCTGTCGAAGAGTGTCTCGTTGACAAAGGCGAAGTCTTTGGTGTAGCTCTTCTTCTGTGTCGTCGTTTCTTCCTCTTCCGCGTCGTCGTCTTCTTCGAAGAGTGAGGCGAATTCGTCCTCTTTGAGTTCCTGCATGGCTTCGTTGAGCACTTTCTGGTAAGTCTCGTAGCCGAGGTCGGCGATAAACCCGCTTTGCTCCGCTCCCAGCATGTTGCCGGCGCCTCGTATGTCGAGGTCCTGCATGGCGATATTGAAACCTGAAGCCAGGTCGGAGAAGTCGCAGATGGCCTGAAGCCTGCGGCGTGAGTCGTCGGGCAGCAGATGCAGCGGTGGAGCGATGAGGTAGCAGAAGGCTTTCTTGTTGCTGCGTCCCACTCGTCCTCTCATCTGGTGCAAGTCGCTCAGGCCGTAGTTGTGTGCGTTGTTGATGATGATGGTGTTGGCGTTGGGAATGTCCACTCCGTTCTCCACGATGGTGGTGGAGACCATCACGTCGTAGTCGTAGTTCATGAACTCCAGCACGATGGATTCCAGTTGCTTTGGGTCCATTTGTCCGTGGCCGATACATACTCTGGCGTCTGGCACGCGTTGGCGTATCATGTTGGCGATGTCTTCGAGGTTGCTCACTCGGTTGTTGACCACAAAGACTTGGCCGTTGCGGCTCATCTCGAAATTGATGGCTTCAGCGAAGATGTCGGCCGAGAAGGTGTGTAGCTCGGTCTGGATGGGGTATCGGTTGGGAGGTGGTGTTTGTATGACGGACAAGTCTCTTGCTCCCATGAGCGAGAACTGCAGGGTGCGCGGTATAGGTGTGGCGGTGAGTGTGAGTGTATCTACATTGGTCCGCATCTGGCGGAGTTTCTCTTTCACCGAGACTCCGAATTTCTGTTCCTCGTCGATGATGAGCAGTCCTAAGTCCTTGAACTTGACGCTCTTGCTGACGAGTTTATGTGTGCCTATGATGATGTCGATTTTGCCTTCCTCAAGGTCTTGGAGTATTTGTCTGGTTTCCTTGGCGGTTCGGGCTCTTGTGAGGTAATCCACCCTGATGGGAAAGTTGCTGAGACGGGAGGTGAAGGTGTTGAAGTGCTGGTAGGCCAGGACGGTGGTTGGTACCAGCACGGCTGTCTGCTTGTTGTCGCATGCCGCTTTGCATGCCGCGCGGATGGCTATCTCTGTCTTTCCGAAACCTACGTCACCGCAGACCAGCCTGTCCATCGGACGTGGTTTCTCCATGTCGGCTTTCACGTCTTGTGTGGTGCGTAGTTGGTCGGGGGTGTCCTCGTAGGCGAAACTGGCCTCCAGTTCATGCTGGATATAACTGTCGGGTGAGAATGCGAACCCTTGTTGCTTCCGGCGTTTGGCGTAGAGCAGGATGAGGTCGCGTGCGATGTCCTTGACCTTGTTTTTCACGCGCTCTTTCATGCGCTCCCACGCTCCTGATCCCAAGATGTTGATCCTGGGTGGAGTGCCGTCCTTGCCTCGGTATTTCGACACCTGGTGCAGGGCATGTATGGGCACGTAGATGGAGTCGTTGTTCTGGTAGCTGATCTTGATCATCTCCTGCGTGGTACCATGCAAGGGCAAGCGTACCAGACCACCGAAGATGCCTATGCCGTGGTTGATGTGTACCACATAGTCACCGATGGACAACTCGCTGATTTCCTTGAGGGTCAGTGCGCTCTTGCTGCCTCTGATCTTGTCGCTCTTCAGGTTGTATTTGTGGAAGCGGTCGAAGATCTGGTGGTCGGTGAAGAGCACCATGTTGGCGTCCTTGTCGATGAATCCTTCGTGCAAGGTTTTCTCAACGGGTGTGAATGTGATACGTGCTTTGTCTGGCCTGTCGTTATAGGTGTCGCTGTCAAGTATTTCCTTCAGGCGTTGGTGCTGTTTCTGGCTGTCGGCGAGGATGAAGAGTTTGAAGTGCTTCTCTTGCATGTCGCGCAGCGTTTGACTCAGCAGTTCGAAGTTTTTGTGGAAAAGTGGTTGGGGAGAGACAGAAAACTCCAGGATGTGTCCGGTGGTTCCTTGTTTGTTGTTCATCTCCACCAGCTTATGGCTCTTCGTGAATTTCGTCAAGTCGCTGTCCTTGATGACCAGACTGCCGATTTTCTCTGGTTCTTCTTCCTGCTCCATCAGAGCTTGTGCGGAGTAGTCCTCCTCACTGATGTTCTTGATGCGCCCCAGGGTATATTCCAAGTCTTTGACCACCAACACACTGTCTTCTTGCAGGAAATGGAATAAAGGCACTCTTTCACTGTCTTTGGCTGCCATTTCGGGCAAGATGGTCGCGGCTTCAATCTTGTTGTCCGACAACTGGGTCTGTACGTCGAAAGTGCGTAGCGACTCCAGTTCGTCGCCAAAGAAGTCGAGACGAAGGGGCTGCTCGGAGGCGAAGGAGAAGACGTCGAGTATGGAACCTCTGGAGGCGTACTGGCCTGGCTCATAGACGTAGTCGGTGGCTGTGAATCCGATGTCGGTCAGTCGTTCCTGCAGTTGGTCGAGGTCGAACGAGTCGCCCACATGGATATTGATGGCAGTGTCGGACAGTTGGCTTTCCGACACCACCTTCTCGGCAATGGCTTCGGGATAGCTGACCAACAGCAGGTTGTCGGGCTGTCGGGTCAGGCGTGTGAGCGCTTCCGTTCGCATGATTTCATTGGCTGCGTCCTTTTGGTTGTACTTGATGGCGCGTCGGTAGGACGAGGGGAAGAGCATGACATTGTTGTCGCCGAGCAACTGCACGAGGTCGTGGAAGAAATAGCCCGCCTCTTCCATGTCGTTGAGCACGAAAAGGAAGGGGGGAGCTTGTTGTCCCTTGTTGGCAGCGACATTGGCCAGGGAAGCGAATGTGAGTGCCGATGATGAACCTGCAAGACCTGCGATGTGGATATTGTTGGCTTTATCGTCTTTGAGCAGTGAAGCGAGTGCTTTGAGTTTGGGATGCTTGGCCCAAGTGTTGAGTAATGATTTTGTGTCCAACTGTCTGTCTGATGTTTTTGGCCGGCAAGAGTGTTGATTTGTCGCCCAACTGATTTTTGTGCAAAGTTAGCACTTTTTTCGCAACTATTCGATGATCAGCAAAAACAAAAGGGACCACTCGTGAGCGGTCCCTTAATAAAAAGATGTATGAGTAGGGTTATTTGACGAGAACCTTCTTGACTGTTCCGTCGCTCATCTTCACGATGTTGATGCCCTTTTGAGGAGCGGCAAGGCGTTGGCCATTGATGCTGTAGTATCCTTCGGGCGCAGTCTTGCCTTGGGTGGATTCCCCTGCTGATAATCCCTGGATGTCAGTGGCTTTGCCATAATAGTACAGGTTCCATGCTCCTACCACTTCGTAGTCGTTGGGCAATACCTCGGTCTTCTCCAGTCCGATGGTCACTGTTCCGTCTTCTGGTACGGTGAAGTGGAGGGTGTTGAGGTAATGTCCGGCATTGAACCATGTCACCGTGGCGCTCGTTCCGTTGGGTACGTAGAGGCCGTTGGAGAGCTGGTCGCATTTGCTGCCGCCCACTTGCTCGCTCTGAGCTCCCTCGCAAAGGTTCATCACGGGTGTCTCGAAGGTGTCCTCTGAGGTCTTGGCATAGAGTGTGGTGAGGTGCGACTTCTTCTGGTCTTCCTGCCAGAGCGCATAGTCCTCGTCGGCATATCCTGCGCGATAGTAGGTGTGAACGGTGACATCGTATTCACCTGCGGGCAGACCGCTGAGCTTCTGATAGAGTGTGATGCCAGCACGGTTGTAGCTGACGGTGTTTTCCTTGTAGCCGTTCATGGCACTGGTGGTCCATCCCTCGATGGTGCCTTGGTCCTTGCTGCCGCGAGCGGGATCGAAGGTCGGATTGACAATCAGTGAGGTGACATCCACTTTCTCCTGCTGCTCGTCGTCGCCATAGTAGTACAGGTTCCATGCTCCTACCACTTCGTAGTCGTTGGGCAACACTTCGGTCTTCTCCAGTCCGATGGTCACGGTGCCGTCGGCAGGTACGGTGAATTCCAGGCTGTTAAGGTAATGTCCGGCGTTGAACCAAGTCACTGTGGCGCTTGTTCCGTTTGGCACGTACAGTCCGTTGGAGAGCTGGTCGCATTTGCTGCCGCCCACTTGTTCGCTCTGTGCGCCCTCGCAAAGGTTCATCACGGGTGTCTCGAAGGTGTCCTCTGAGGTCTTGGCATAGAGTGTGGTGAGGTGCGACTTCTTCTGGTCTTCCTGCCAGAGCGCATAGTCCTCGTCGGCATATCCTGCGCGGTAGTAGGTGTGAACCGTCACCTTGTATCTGCCTTTAGGCAGTCCGCTGAGCTTCTGGTAGAGTGTGATGCCGGCGCGGTTGTAGCTGACGGTGTTTTCCTTGTAGCCGTTCATGGCGCTGGTGGTCCATCCCTCGATGGTGCCTTGGTCTTTGCTGCCACGTGAAGGATCGAAGGTGGGGTTGACGATGAGTGAGGTGACATCCTGTTCCTCGCCGCCGAAGTCGGGTATCTTCACAGCCACCACTGCGGAGTTGATGTCGGTCACCATCTGTGCGGCTTCGTCTTTGTCGTAGCTGCCTGCATCGTAGCCAGCCTTGGCTTGCGTGGTCAGAGTCTGCAGTTCGTTCAGCGCCTTCTCCGGTGCTTGTGAAGCATAGTCGCGCAGGGTCTCCTCTGCGTTGGAGATGGCGGTGCTGAGCAAGGTGTAGTTGGTGGTCGATTCGTCCACTCCGTCCATGGCTTCCTTGAGGTCAACAAGGGCTTGGTAGGCATCCGATGGAGAACTTTCCGCGGCATTGATGGCTGATTTCAGTGTCTCAATGTCTTTGTTGCCGCATTTGTTGCCTAATTTCTCCTTTGCGGCAGGCAATGAGGCAGTGAGCACTTCTGCCAGCACTTCTGGATTCTTGGCGCGGAAGATGAGCTTGAAGTCCGACCAGACGCCCCAGCAACCTTCGTAGCGGAGGTCGTTGCGCACGCCGATCTTCATCTTGCCGTCGGTCACCAGTCCATAGAGCACTTGCTGGTATCTTCCAGCTTCGAAAGCGGCGGCAGCGCCGGCTACAGAGTTGGGCACGTATTTGCCGTCAATCACGGCGTCGTCGTCAGCCTGTGCTTCATCTACGGCTCCATCGTCGATGAGGTTCATCTTTTTCTCGAAACCATTGAGATAGACATAGGCGCGGTAGTTGTCGGCAGCAGTGTAAGCGCCTGGGGTGGCTGGGCGGAAGAAGTCGTTGAGGGTGAGTTCGTAGAGTCCGTCCTGCAGTCCGGTGAAGGTCTGATAGACATTGAACAGGATGCTGTAGCCTTGTGCCAGTTTGTAGGTGTCAGATCCCATAGGATATTCTGCCAGACCGTCCTTGGTCCAACCACCTTCTGTCTCGAAGTGTGGGTTCTTGATCATATAGGTGCAGTCGGTGCCGTCGCTCATGCCATTGGCGATGGCGGTCTCAATGAGCTGCTCAAGCAGTTTGATCTCTTGGGTCACTTCCTCTGCTGTCAGCGGTCCGTTGTTGAGAATGTACTCGGCTCCGCCATTGACGAAATCAGGAAATTCGGGGCTTGGCGGTTCTACGCTGCCGAGGTAGTCGGAAAGTACCATCATGCCATCGCCCATCAGTTCGTCGTTTCGCTCGTTGAGGAAGTCATTGGCTTCGCAGACTTTCGCATAATATGCCTGGTAGGCTTCCACACTGGCCTGGAGGGTCTTGGTGGCGGTGTCGAATGCGGATATGGACTTGGAGAGCTGATCGGCTGTCGTAGCGGCGAGAAGTGCCTGTTTCTCGGTTAAGTAGGTGTCGTAGGCTGCGTGTTGGTAGTATTCGCATTCACCACTCGTGATCAGGTCTTCAAAGTCAGGGGCAAAACTCAGGTATTCCTCGCGCACTTCGTTGTAGGCCTCAAGGCTTGTGCCAAGGTAGGTCAATGTCCAGTCGTCGAAGAGTGTCCAGTCGTCGCCTATGGCTGTCTCTTTCTTCAGTCCTATGGTCAGCGCACCGTCCTCACCCACCATGCAGGTGGCGGTGGTTGGTTCATACTTGCCTGCTTGGAAATAGACTTGTGCGGTGTGCATGTTGTTAGGGATGATGCCGTAGGTGTTGGTGCTGGTGTCGTCGCCCATGGCCTCGTCCGTAGCACCTGTGCTGGCGAAGGGCAGAGGTCTATAGAATGAGGAGTGCATGGAGGTGGTGGCATATAACATGGCGTTTTGGGGTGCATCGCCAGTCTCTTTCAGGGCTGTCAGCGCTTCAGCGTCCGCACTGGCGTTGCCCGCGCGGTAGTAAGCAGTCACGCCTACTCGATAGACTCCAGGCTGGAGGGTCACCGACTGGTGGTAGTCGTAGTTCTTGTTGAAGAACTCCGCGTTGCCGTATTGCTGGAAGCCGGGAGCGGTACCTGTCCAGCCCGTATTGTCGTTGTTGTCGTAGGTGGGGTTCGTGATCCACTCGCTGACATTGACGGGAGTTTCGGGTGTGGCATGGCTCATCAAGGTTTTGGTCAGTGCGGTCTTGGCGGCTTTCAGCTCAGCCTCTGTCGATGAGGAGTTGTTATAGACACTGGTAGCTGAGGATATATCGACAGATGGAAATCTTGTCTTTGCATCCTCGATGACGGCTCCAAGTGCCATGGCTGCATCGTACTGCTTGACCGCAGTGGTGTAGGCGGTGTAGTCGGATGCCGAAACAAAGTACCAGTCAATCAGGCAGGTGCTGAAATCGTAGGTCGTGGAGTAGGGGTCGCAGAGATAAATGCGTGTGTCGCCTCTCGACGGGATGACCCCAAGGTAGGCTCCTTCGTAGGCTTCTGCATTATATTCCTTATTTAAAGGCGATAGACCTATCCTGTAGGTGCCTCCGGCTTGAGGCTCGAAGGTGAAAGCTTTGTCTTCGGGGTCGGTCTTGGCACGGTCAACCCAGATGTTGTCCCATCCAGTGATGAATGTGCAGAGGGTCTGGCCGGCAGGAGCGCCGTCTTCGACATAGCTGGTGATGTAGTAGGACTTGCCGTCCCATTCTGTATTGCTCTCAGTGACATACTTCTCGATCGTCACCTTGTAGCCACGAGCGGGGGAGAAACTGGCGCGGGTGTACCAATCGTTGGCTCCCAGGAAGAATCCTTCTGCGCCTGGGTTGAACAAGTAGAGTTGCTGGTCAACCTCAAATGCCGCTTTCGCTGGCAGAGTAGGTTTGGTCCATTGTGCCGACATAGACAGCGTGGCTATGAGGGCAAGAATTGTAGAAGATAGTTTTTTTAGCATATAGTAAAGTGGTTAGTTAATTAGATATCGGTTGAATGTGTTGTGCAAATATAGAAATAAATTGCCGAAATGTATCAGCATTTGAATTTTTTATTCATTTTTTACCCTTCTTTCTGAAAAAAAAACTTAAAAAGTCGAGTTTTTGGGGATTTGTTTATAACTTTGAAAACTGTAAGATTTCATCTTGACAGAGAAAGACAAAAACTACCTAACAATTATAACTAATAAAACTATTATATGAGAAATTTTACCACACTACTTTTTTCATGCATGATGGCACAGGCTGTTGTCGCTCAGGAAATGACAGAGGTGACCATTACTGAAATGAACCAAGTCAGTCGTACGAAGTCGCATCAGCGCGTGAGTGTTCACGACCCTTCTATCGTCGATCCGGGTACAGGCACATATTATATTTTCGGGACGCACAATGCTGTTGCCAGGACCAACGACCTGATCAACTGGACCGGTGTTGACAATAGCCGTCTTTATGGACTGAGGAGTAGCAGTGGCAATGTCACGGCCACAGACTTCAACAATGCTTTCGAGAAGAACATGACCACCAAGGTGACCGCTTTGGTGAATGGAGTGGCTAAGGAGGTGACCTTCGGCAACTTCAATGCCGAGGAATGGATGACAGCCCACGGCACAACCGTTGCTGGCAACATGTGGGCACCCGATGTCATCTGGAACAAAGACATGAAGAAATGGTGTATGTACCTCAGTCTGAATGGTGACAGATGGAACAGCGTGATCGTCTTGCTGACTGCCAGCAACATCGAAGGACCATACGTGTATGAGGGACCGGTTGTCTATTCTGGCTTCATCAACACGTACAATGCCAAGATCAGTTGGAAAAAAACAGACTTGGAACTGGTCATCGGCACACAATCGGCCCTGCCTGCACGCTACGACAGGGACGGTGACTGGGGCTCCTTTTGGCCCAACAATATCGACCCTTGTGTGCTCTATGATGAAGAAGGGCAGCTCTGGATGTCGTACGGGTCATGGAGCGGTGGAATCTTTCTGCTGAAACTCGACAATAAGACGGGTCTGCGCGACTATACCTACACCTATCCTATCACGAACGATGCCGGTGGACGTGCGCTCAGCGATCCCTATTTCGGCAAACGTATTGCAGGAGGTTATTATGTGTCTGGTGAAGGTTCGTATATCCAGCATATAGGCGATTATTATTATTTGTTCATGACCAATGGTGGTCTTGAATCGACCAAAGGATATGTGATGCGTACGTTCCGTTCCACCAACATCGACGGACCATATACGGACATCAAAGGCAAGAGCTCCATTTATTCGAGATATGAGATGAATTATGGTACCCCCGATGCCAATATGGTGGGCAATTTGCTGATGTCGTCCTACAATGGACTTGGCTTCCAACGTCTTGGAGAAATGGCGCAAGGCCATAACTCGGCATTCGTGGACAGCAAGAACCGTAGTTTCGTCATCTACCACACACGTTTTGACGATGGAGGTGAGGGGTTCCAGGACAGAGTGCACCAGTTGTTTGTCAACAAGAAAGGCTGGCTCTGCGCCGCTCCTTTTGAGTTCGACGGAGAGACACTCAATGACGACAGCATCAAGGCCAACTTCAAATATACCAGCAAAGATATTCCAGGTGACTATCAAGTCATGCAGCACAGGTACAGGCTCAACAACGAGAGCAGTGAGTGTGTCAAACCTATCAATGTGACCCTGACAGATGAGGGTAAGATCACTGGGGATGCCACTGGTACATGGTCATTGGATGAGGGTACAGGCTACATCACAGTGAAATTGGGTAGCTATACTTATGACGGAGTGGTCTGCGACCAAACAGTGGATGGATTCCAATACAAGGCAATAGCTTTCACGGGTCTGTCAAGCGCTGGAACAACTGTCTGGGGATGGAAGATGGAGCCAGCATCCGCCATCGCCTACACGATGAAGCACTCTACCACGTCGATGAAGTCGGGTAATGTCACGATGAACCAGGATTTTAATTTCGACACGTATTATGGAACTATCAGCCAGTGGATCTCATCAAATGAGGATGTGCTGACCAATGAGGGTAAATACAATCCCGCAGACGAGGACACTGATGTGACACTCACCCACCGCCTGATCAATGGCAATCGCTACTACGATGTGGTTTATGACATGGTGGTTAAAGCTGCAACCGTTCCAGAAGGTGACTATAAATCGGGGCTCGCCGCTTACTACAATTTCGATGAGAAGCCCATCACCAACATGCTGGATGCGGAGCAGAAAGCTACCCTGGCCAAGCAAAGCAGTGGTACGATGCCTGAACTCACCTACGACATCGCGCGCTTTGGACAGACCATGAATGTCGTGGGTGGTGATGACGTCGCCAAGACATGCGGTATCGTGAGAATGGACAATCCGCTCTACGGACAGACCGACATGAAGGGCATGAGCATCAGCTTCTGGGTGAAGAGACTGGACAATGACCTTTGGGGCACCTTGTTCTCTTTCGTCAACACCAATCCTTCTTTCACCACCAAGCAGAACAACCTGTCGTTTACAGGCAACACTTACCTCGGCTTCACCAATGGCACAGATACTTTCGCAGTGAACTATCCTAACGTGGAGCGAAATGTGCTGGAAGTTGATAAGTGGAAATTCGTCACCATCACGATCGACCCTGAAGAAGGTGTGAAAATCTATGTCTCTAAGATACGTCGTAGCAGCGTGTTCGCTTCCACTGAAGGCACTTTAGCCAAGAACTTCGATTTCCAGAAGGTGCTCGACCTGCTGGCTTCCTGCCAGTATCTGTGTCTGGGCAAAGGCAATGGACATGGTGGAGCATCGGCCATGTTCGACGACTTGTTTGTCCACAACCGCGCGCTCACTTCCGATGATGTCGGTGCACTCTATGCGGCTGTCAGCCGAGTCACAGACTTCGAAACAGAACTTTCTACTGATATCTACAGTGTGCTTGACGATACAGATGAACGGGTAGGGGATGACGCTTGGTACACCATCCAGGGACAGCGCCTCACCACACCACCTGCCACCAAGGGGATTTATATCCATGGAGGCAAGAAGGTTCTCGTGAAGTAAGTATCTGAAATTGGCGATTGAAAATCTATTCTCATGCACCTCTTTGGCAAAGTGTCATTGAGGTGCATGTCTCACTCATATCATTCATAACTATGTCAAAGCGAATACGTCTGTTGAAGAGGGACTTTCTCTTCTTGTTGATAGGAGTTGTCGTCGGATTGTTGGCGATGGTGCTGTTTGCCCATTTCTCCAATCGCCGAGGAGAACTGCTTCATGTCAGTGGCGACACCATCCGATATTCTGATGGCAGTACTTATTATGGAGTGGTCGATGAGTTGCTCGTACCTAATGGATATGGGGTGAAAGTGACTCATGATAATATCCGTTATGCCGGAATGTGGAGTGATGGCAGGCTCGCCAGTGGAACGATGATCAAGGGCGACAGCGTCTATCGGGGAGAGTTCAGAAACCTGCAGCCCGACGGGTTCGGAAGACTCGAACTGCCCGATAGCGATATCTTCATCGGCCGATGGATCAAAGGACACAAGAGCGGGGTCGGCAGAAGAACGGTCAAAGGGGGTAGGGTGGAGTTCGGACAATGGAATGCCGACACCCTTGAACGAATCAACCCTTTTACGATTGGCGACCTGGTTTATGGCATAGACATCTCACGCTTTCAGCACAGCATAGACTGGACCAACCTCTACCTTCGCGCCGACTCTCTTGGACGGGTGGCGAAGAACGGATGGGAGAAGGGCATAGAAAGCAAGTACTTCACCAATAAGACACTCAACTACTACCAGCCTGTGCAGTTCGTGATCATGAAATCTACGGACGGTGCCTATCGTATCGACCCCTTCTACTATCGTAACGTGAAATCAGCACGCAGCAACAACCTGATTGTGGGTGTTTATCATTTCTTGCGCTATGAACCTGTAGAGGAGCAGATAGACAACTTTATCGCTAATGTGGATATGGTCAGGGGTGACCTGCCTCCAGTGCTGGATATTGAGGACGACAACCGTGACCATGCGCTCACCACCCATACTGAGGAATATGTAGCCATGGCACTGCGATGGCTGCAGGCCATCGAACAGCATTATGGAGTACGTCCTATGATTTATATGAGTAAGAACACTTTCCTCAAATACGCCGATGGAACAGGACTGGAGAAATACAATAAATGGATTGCCAACTATAATAAGTCGGCTGAGCAGCCCGATATTGAAGACTGGTGGTTCTGGCAGTTCAGTTGCACGGGATCTGTCGGAGGCATCCAGTATAAAGACAAAAGTCATGTCGATATGGATGTGTTTAATGGAAATATCTATCAACTGAAAGAATTCATCGACAATAGTTGGGAATGAAAAGGACAAAACCTTCAAGCATCCTCCTCCAAAAAAATCCCAAAATTTCCCAAAATTCCCATCCCTCCCAAAATTCCCAAAATTCCCATCAACTCCCATAGCTCCCATTATATAAATAATGTATTCCA
>CAMOWU010000070.1 GCA_946628545.1 uncultured Bacteroides sp.
CTGACGTAATCCACGAAATAATACATGGGGAAGGCCGCATCGTCGATGGTGCCTCCATTGTCACCGCCTATGGCGAGATTGAGGAGAATATACTGTGGATAGTTGAAGGGATTGACCTCCTTACCGATACGTCCGTTGCGAATGCTCTCCATGGGTATGCGGTTGAGTTCCTCGTCGTCGAGATAGAAGACCAGCTCTTTCTCATCCCAGTCGAGTCTCCAGACGTGGAACTTCTGAGCCCAGTCGGCATCCTTGTCGAGGAAATGCTGGAAAGGAATGCGCTTGGAGTTCCATACGGCATGCGCCGGACGGTCGTCACCCCATGCCGCATTGGCGAGGATATGAGGCACTCCGTTGATGCGGTAGTATTCCATCACATCAATCTCTCCACACGAAGGCCAGGGCATCTCGTCGCCCAGCATCCAGATGGCAGGCCAGGCCCCTCCAGCCACAGGAATGGCCGCACAGACTTCAAGTCTGCCATAGAGGAAACTATACTTCCCACGGGTATTGATGGAGGCAGAAGTGTAGCGGACCCGCTCACGCTGGGTGCGCCAGTCTCTTCCCCCTTCCACATACAAGGGATTGATCAAATCGCATCGGTCGGCTTCAATCACCAGACAACCACCCTTGCAGAAAGCATTTCGCTGACTGTACCATTGGTTCTCGTGGTTGCGGACGAAGCCTTCTTCAAATCGCCATTTGGTGCTATCTACATCACCCTCCTCATCAAACTCCTCACTCCAAACCAGCACCCATTCATCTCCCTCTTCGGGATGCACCTGACGCAAACCAGGGTATGAACTGGTCATACCCTGAATTTGTTGTGCAACGATAGCAAAAAACACCGTGATGATGATCTTCATACAGTCGTGAATGAACAAGTTGTTCATTGTAGTTCAACGGGTTGAGTGCTGTGGTTGTAATTCAGTTTGTCCACCAAGTGCAGCAAACGGTTGATTTGGTCTTCCTTCATCTTGATGGTTTCGCTCAAAGTGGCGATTCTGTTCTGGTTAAATTCATCGCGCTGCTGAATCTCCGTCAATATTTTCAATAACTGATCATACTTTTCTTCGAATGACAGCTCACGATTGGAGCGAGTGGTCATCAGGTCGTTCTGATGCTCTGGGGCCGTTTCAAATGAATGGGGCTGACCGCCGACTGCACGAATCATTTCCCCCTTTCCTGTAGCCACCCAATAGGGATTGAGCTGTGGAAAGGCAGAAGTCATATTCATCAGTTTCTGAAGTCCGATATCCCCCTTGATGCTGTTGATATAACCATTCGAGAGACTGCATCTACGCTCAAACTCGGATTTGCGAATCCTCAAATAGCTGATAAAGGTCAACAAGCGATCTTTTGTACCTTCTTTGTTGTTCATTGAGTTAAATAAAATTAGAACGACACCCTAAAAACACGGATATTTACTAAAAATCAGATGTACATTATTATGTCGTCAGATGAATAAAAAATAGTGTTATAAAAAATTTCACTAATCAGTTACAATTCGGTTACAAATTTACGAAAAAAAATTAAATTCTTTGTAATCAATTCGTAATATTTTTTGGTATATTTTATAATTTAAATTTATTATATATCTTTATACATTTGTTAACATTTACAAAGAGCAAAAAAAGTGATAATTTTTAGAGTGAATTTGTTTTCGATATGAAGAAAAATTAGTAAAATTGCAGTGGAAATGAAAGAAACACCCTCCTAAAACACTTCTTCTCTGAAAAACAGCAAGGCTAACTATAACTATATCAAATCATTAACAAACAATGAAAAAAGACTTACTTAGAAAGACATGGATGCTTGCAGGTGCCTGTCTGCTTGCCACGCTTCCTATGGAAGCGAAAGACACGCGAACGACCTACACTTTCACCATCCAGCGCACAGCAGAACAAACTACCGCCACTGTGTGCACCATTCACCCCAACGTGCTGAGTTCAAAACTCGGCACTGACGCCATCACCGGCCTATCCAGCGGTAATGTACGTTTCAAAGCCATACAGGCTTCCACAGGCAAGGGTTCGAGCGCCACTACCCTCGTTCCCTACGGCCACTACTTCAACGCAGAGGGCAATGTGGTGGTCGCATCAAGAGGTGTGGTTTCCTCACAGTTCAACGGCAAGGACGCTTTCAATGTCAACACAGTGGAAGGACAGGTGCAGAAAGGCGACAAATACTTCTTCCAGCAGCTGTTCATCGCCACCAGCACCAACGACACCGTGGTCTATGCCTTCGACCTGACCATCGGCGACGAGCAGTCGGTATCATCTGATGAGCCTGTCGCCATCCACCGTCCCGACCAGATTGACTCGTGGTTGGTACGCCCCTACGTGCAGCGCAACGACCAGGCTCCTGAGCATGTCAACTTCATCCAGGTGAACGCCGGCGACAACTTCACCATTGGCTTCCGTCCACTCCACGAGGGAGAGGAAATCAAGTTCAGCCTGAGAGGACCGAACGGCAAGAGCCTGCGCAACTACAGCACAGACGACTTCACCCTCAATGCCGCCGAGCCTTCCGATGCAGGCGCATACAAGGCCACGGTCAGAATCACCCAGCCCGACAACAGCTTCAAGTCCAAGATATATACCATCATGGTAGATGTGCAGACCCATCAAGGCGAGAACTGGGACTGGAAAGAGCATACCGCCGTCTGGAGTTATGATTTCCGCGATGAGAACCCCAATGGTTTCCCCATGCCCACCAAGGTACACAAGTTCACCCAGCACAATGGCAAGGAGGCCAACCGAGTAGATGGCGACTGGTGGTGCGTCTATTGGGGCGATAACCTCAACAAGGAGGTGGATGCCAACAACAAGAACGCCATGACCAACATGATGAAGAAATACGACGAGGACTTTGCCTACATCCGCAATGAGATGGGCTGGCCTCCCGACATAAACGCACGCCGAGGCTACAAATCATTTGTCTATGTGTTCGGTTCGGGCATCAACCGCGACAACACCTCATCCACCGAAAAAGGCGGCTACCAAAGCCAGACCTCACCCGACGATGGAGGCGCATGGCCCTGCGTATGGGCTTCTTACTACCCCGTGAGCCGATTCCGCGACGACGCCGACCAGCGCTACAACGACGGCGACTATCAGCGCGAGGCCATGATCCATGAGGGTATCCACGCCACGTTTGCCGACATGGAGGGTGTGAAGCAGTCGGCATGGTTCCATGAGGGAGGCAACGTGTGGCTGCAAATGGCCATGAACTCCAAACGCGACGGAGTATATGGCGCCCCTGGATGGCTCGGTGTGGGCAACCTCATCTGTCCGTTCATGCCCATCGAGTGCTACTCGGGATGGCTGCAAGACGGCAGTTTCGGTGGTCCCTCGGCTGAAGGTGTGAACATGTACAACAACAATGGGCAGCAGGTCTGCACATGGCGCAACCTCATCGGAGGCGTGCAATATGGCGAGGTGTTCCCGCTCTTCCTGGGCGAGGCAGTCGGACAAGGAGCCATTCCATGGATCTGGCGCTACTGCAGGACCCGTGTGCTCGAAGGCATTGCCACAGGCAACAGCAAGGAAAAGATTGAAGGCATCGGCGACGAGGCCATGCGCTTGCTCATCATGCAGTACCGCGCCAAACTGGCCACGCTCGACTTCGGAGGTTTCTCGCCTGGCTGCCGCAACCTCGTCAACCAGTACTTCCAATCTACCGTCAAGGCAGAATTTGAACCCTATTGGATCAATGTGGCTCCATTCAAACTCACTCCCTATCAGAGCTGCACCATCAACGACGAAGAAGGATGGATGGCTCCCGACACTCTGACCAACCCGGGATGGAGCGGTGGCAACATCATCCCCATCCATGTGGAGGGCAACAGCGCCACCGTTTCTTTCCGCCCTGAGGACGACAACATGCTCTGCCAGCTTTGCTACCGCACCAAGGATGGCCGTTGCTTCTACAGCCAACCCGTCACCTGCGGTCCGATGGTGCTCAACTGGACTGACAGCGACGCGCCAGCCAACGGTGTGATCTTCTGCGTGCCATGCAACACCGACTACATCTACACTGGCGAAGCACTTCGCAAGAAGCACTTCGACTACCGCATCAAACTCGGTGAGGGAGCCCTGGCCATTGCATCCACCACTGTCAAGTGGTTCATGTATGAGCAGAACCTCAAGGATGATGCTTTTGAGACCGACGTGAAGAATGTCATGGCAGAGAAGAAGGATGCTGAGGTGAAAATCCTCTCCAGCACCATGCGCGCGGGCGAGAAACTGCAACTCGACTTCAACGGCGCCGACGCTACCGCCTACAACGCCCACCTCGTAGGTGTTCAGGGAGTGCTCATCAACGAGCAACCTGTGGCAGCCGATGGCACCATCCAAATCCCCGGCAACCTCGTCAGGGGCATGTATATCCTTGCTATAGAACACAACGGAGAAGTACAGACCTTCAAGGTGTATGTGAAGTAGCAAAGAATAATACCCCAAAATACAGAAAACCACCCGATTGACTTGGATGCCAACCGGGTGGTTTTCTGTTGATAGCTATCCCGAAGAAAGGGGTTACTTGATGACCAACTTGTGTCCGTTGTTGATGTAGATACCCTTCTCGAACGGCATGCTCTTGAGTTTGCGTCCGTCGATAGTGTACCAAGCTAATAAACTCACTTGTAGCGTTCCAGTGCCTCAGTGTGCATCTGCTTGATGCGGTCAACGAGCCACTGGGGCTGCAACACCTGCACCTGATTGCTTCGGCTGAGCAGATGGGCACAGAAATCGGAGGTGGGACACAGCATCATGGCATAATCGACATAGTTGTCGCCCTCCCCCACCTTGCTCTGTGATTCATGGATGGGCAAGTCGTTGAGGTAGAAACGCTCCTTGCCGAAAGCGCGTATCACTACCCGCTCTTTCTTCACCGTATCACTGATATAAGCACCATAGTAGTCTCTGAAATAGTCCTCTGCAGAGAAATCAGGGTCGATGGTGAACTTCTCGTCGGTCAGCTGGATGTCGAGGATGCGGTCGAAAGAGAACATGCGGTAATACTCCACATACCCCTTGGGCAATCCAATCCGCTGCATGGGGCGCTCATCGCCTTCCGCCTCCCGTTCAAATTGCGCCAGCACATACCACCGACGCTTGAAAAGCTTGACGCAGTATGGTGCGAAAGTATAGCGCTTGGATTGATTCTCCTCGTATTTCTTGTATCCGATATTCACCCTCACCCCCTTCTTCATCGCCTCCACAAGCGTGTTGAAGAGCTCGTCGTCAGTGGGCACAGGTTCAAGCATGATGCGGTCCTGGAGCGACATGCTCTCGGCAACCACATTGCTGACCGTCAGTGTGGAAAGCATCCATCGCTGCACACTGTCCTCATGAAGCACATGGGAGTTATCGATATAGTATTTATAACCATCGTTGACATCGCATTTGATCAAGATGCCAAACATATCCTCTATGGCATCCTTATGTCGGTTGAAGGTGGAGCGGGCCATCTCTTTCCCATCGCTGAAACTCACCTCCATCCATCTGCTGTTGATATCAGCCAAAGATATTTTCCTGGCCTTCCTAATCGTGTTGACCAGCCA
This sequence comes from uncultured Bacteroides sp., assembly GCA_946628545.1. Lineage (GTDB taxonomy): Bacteria > Bacteroidota > Bacteroidia > Bacteroidales > Bacteroidaceae > RUG11857. The sequence continues at coordinate 5,567 of CAMOWU010000070.1, forward strand.
TATATACTCGCGAAACAAGTTCTTGCTTTTCATATAACATGTTTATTTAGAAATAGCTATATACAACTTAAATAATTCGGACACACATACGCTTTCGGTAAAGTCCTTGCTGACTTTCCAACCATAGGCTTCCATCACAGCGCGGTCGTTCGCCTGATGAGCCTTGCGTAGTTCGGGAGGCATCGTCAGTTCGTCGTAGAGGTCGGCAAGGCTGGAATCGGAATACAAGGCTCGGGCATCGAGGATGGCTTGTGCAGTCTGTTCTATTCTCGTCCTTTGTGCCTCGGTTGGTGTCGGCCAGGGGAAGTTGTTATAGACGATGTCCTTGCTGTAGCGGTAGTCGCTCTTCAACCGTCCGCACACGGTGCGCATCCACGCCATGTGGACATTGCTTTCCAGCACACCGAAATGATAGAGGGTGGCGTCGGGGATGATGAGGACGAGATTACTTGCTAACACTTTAGGTGACATAAAGCCCATAGGAATATATCTTCTACGTTCGGACGATACGCTTGGTACAATGATAAAATTGCTCACAGGCATGTTCTCCACATGAAACCTTGTGGGACGTTCTGCTAACTTTCTTGTTCCTGCACTCTTGCTCTCCAATCGCATTTTCCTTACAGCCTCTACCCTTTTAAGACAGTGATGCATACTGTGCAATTGAGCGGGGGTGCAATCGCCGAGCCAAAGACAATAACGTGGATTTTGATGGATGAACTCCTCCGACCCATACCAAGGCTTGAAATACTGCGCTGATAGTGGCTCTTTTTTTATGAAGTCCTCCATTTCTTCTCGTGTGAAGAGATAGTTGCCTCCATCAATAGGTTTGTTGCCAATGCCAATTTCGGGAACATCGAACAGGGGATGCTGTCGGCTTCCAATAAACACATCGGGTGCTTCCATCAGATAAGCATTAATGGTGGTCGCCTCGGTGCTTCGTTCGCCGTCGTAGATGAAACATGGCGATGTCCTTTGTCGGCTGAAACCTACGATAACACAATGCACATGGGCCTTCAGACTCGCCTCGCTATCCCAGCGGAAGGTGCGGTGGGCAAAATTGATGTTCACCCTATCTTCGATAAGTTTTTGCCATAAGTTGGCGACCTGTTCACCTTGACAGATGGAATTAGTGGAGACAAACGCAGCCTTTGTCTGAGGAGAAACTTTCATCAGATCAGTCGCTTTCTTATACCAGCAGCACACATAGTCCATATTTCCTGCGTTCCTCCATTTAGGGCCAAATATATCCAACACGTCCTTTTTCTGGCTTTCGTCCATCATCCTGGCCCCGACGAACGGAGGATTCCCCATGATGTAGTCGAAGTCCATGTGGTAGGTTTTGGGGAGTTCAGGCTTAGCGCGCCAATCAACGTTGTCGCTGTAAATATTGACTTGGTCGTATTCTATGACAGGCTCTCCAGCTGATTGCGGGGCTTGGTCGGATGGATAGACATAAGCGCGTTTGGCGATAATGGCCGGTGTGCCATCACCAATTTCCCATTCGTCCCAATCCACCCTAAGAGCATTACCTTCTTTGATATTATGGTAGGTCTTCAGTGGCAGGAAATTGATGTCCTGATGGATGATGCGCTCTGTCTCCGCGAGCATCTGTGCCTCAGAGATCCACAGGGCGGTGGTTGCAACGGTCACGGCGAAATCGTTGATCTCGATACCATAGAACTGGTTGATGTTGACCTTGACAGGATTGACAAAAATACCCATTAAAGTTAGTCCGTGATAGCGTTCACGAATCACTTCATTTTCAAGCCGACGAAGTGAAAGGAAGGTCTCGGTGAGGAAGTTGCCTGAGCCACAGGCAGGGTCAAGGAAGGTGAGCGATGCCAGTTTGTCTTGAAAGGCCTCCAGCTTTCGGTTGCGGGTCTTCTCCACTTTTTCTTCCAGGATGGTGTCGAACTCCCGACGCAGGTCGTTGAGGAAAAGTGGGTCGATGACCTTGTGGATGTTCTCTATCGACGTGTAGTGCATGCCGCCAGAGCGACGTGTCTCAGGGTTGAGCGTGCTCTCAAAGACTGCACCGAAGATGGTGGGCGAGATCTCGCTCCAATCGAAGTCGAGACTGGCGTTCTGCAAGAGAAGTTGACGGACATTGTCGTTAAACAAGGGTATCTCTATCGTTTCATCTGAAAACAATCCGCCATTGACGTATGGAAAACCTGCTAAGTCAGGATCGAGATATGGGTCACGTTTGTTGATGGGAGTATCAAGTGTCTTAAAGAGATTGATTAGGGCAAGACGCATGTTTTTAGTATCGAACTGTGCCAGATAGTCGTGGAATTGGTCACGTTTCCCGAAGATACCAGCATCTTCAGCATAGAGGCAGAACACCAGGCGCACACACAGCACATTCAGCGACTTCAAGGATTCGGGGTTTGTAGGGTCGATATACTGCTTCAGCAGGGCATCGTAGAGTTTGCCGACAATCTCCCCGGCTTTCATCGATACCTCCATCTCTTTCTTCAGATGCTCGCTCTTGGTATCGACAAGGAACTGCAACCGGTAGTACTCCTTGCCAAGGTCTTTCAACAGGATTCGCTCTGGCTCACCGTTGGGCTGTTCCATATCATAGACCAGGAACTCGGCGAAGTTGCAAGTGACAATCCACCTCGGATGCTGCGACAGAGGCATATTGGCGACATATTTCTTCGCCTGCTGGAATGGGTTGAGCAACGACCCGTCGCTCTGGCGTATGCCACTGCGCAAGTCCTTGCCAAGCGACTTCTGCTCAATCAGCACACGTGTGGAGGGGATATGCCCGTCGATGAAGTTGGTGGCATCCACCATGTTCTTCACCTGTTCCTCGTAGCGGATGAACTCTGAAGGCTTTTCGACACCAAATACATCGGTGAGGAGCTCAGTCCAAAACAACTGGCTCTCACCGCGCTCATATCCGCGCCCTTTCCATCTCAAGGCAAATGCCGCGGCACTCGCCGCCATCTGTTTCTCTGTTTTCATGCTTTATCTATATTTCCTACAAAATTATAAAAAAAATCGAACAGTCAAGTTAATATTATAGATTATTTCGGGAAATATTCCTCAACAAGTCAGAATGTGACATTCCCTAAATTTTTCATTACATGAAGTCTTGAATGTAAGAGACAAAAACAATAACTTTGCAAATGAAACACTCCATGCCGCCACAATGGCAAATGGGAAACCGCATCCGAACTTTCACTACTCACAAGTATAAAAAAACAGGTTTGAGACTTTAAAACCATAGCTGATGAAAACTATATTCGGGGTTCTCTGTGCCCTACTTTTGATGACCACAGACATAAAGGCCCAGAAAAGCGAGCTGAGGCGACAAGGCACCGCCACACAACTATACGTGGACAATCGGCCCATGATCATCCTCGGTGGTGAGCTGGGTAACTCGTCGGCCTCCTGCGATGCCGACATCGAGCGCCATTTCGCCAAACTCCACCGCATGAACCTCAACACGGTGCTGGTGCCAGCCTACTGGGACCTCTTGGAGCCAGAGGAAGGGCAGTTCGACTTCTCCCTGACCGACAAAGTCATTGAGCAGGCAAGGAAAGAAGACCTGAAGGTGGTGTTCCTGTGGTTCGGCGCCTGGAAGAACTCCATGAGCTGCTATGCTCCCGAATGGTTCAAGCGCGACTACAAGAAATACCCCCGCGCCTATACCCGCAGTGGCAAACCCTTAGAGATTGCCAGCGCTTTCTCCGACCAAGTCTTCCAAGCCGACAACAAGGCCTTTACCCGTTGGTTGCTCCACATCAAGGCCATGGACGGCGACACGGGGACAGTGGTGATGATCCAAGTGGAGAACGAGATTGGCATGCTGGAAGACGCACGCGACTATTCTGCCGTCGCCAACAAGGCCTTCAAGGCGGATGTGCCCAAGGCCTTCACCGACTATCTGACCAAGAACAAGAAGAAGCTCCACCCCTTCCTCGCCGACAAATGGCAGAAACAGGGCAACAAGAGCCAAGGCACCTGGACCGACCTTTTCGGCAACGACATCTTCACCGACGAGATCTTCATGGCATGGCACTACGCCAGCTACGTGGAGCGCATGGCGCAGTCAGCCCGACGAATACTCAACGTACCGCTGTATGTCAACGCCGCCATGAACAGCCGCGGACGCCAACCTGGCGAATACCCGTCGGCAGGTCCCCTCGCCCACCTCATCGACGTGTGGCGATGCGCCGCACCCTCCATCGACCTGCTGGCTCCCGACCTCTACGACAATGGCTTCAAGGACTGGGTGAAGCAGTACGACCTGTGGAACAACCCGCTCTTCATCCCCGAGATACGCCTCACTGCCAACGACGCCGCCAGGGCCTTCTATGTGGTGGGACACCACAACGCCATCGGCATCAGCCCCTTCTCCATCGAGAACGCCAACGAGGCTGAGGCATCGAGGATCAGAGCCGGATATGCCACCCTGCGAAAACTCACCCCTATCGTAGCCCGCCACCAGGGCACCGACCACATCTGGGGTGTGCTCTTCGACCAAGAGAACAAAGAGGAAACCATCCTAACCAATGGCTTGCGCCTGTCGTGCAGCCACTTCTTCACCCTCCCCTGGGATCCCCGCGCCACCGATGGCAGCACTTGGCCCGAAGCAGGGGCCACCATCATCCATTTGACCAAAGACGAGTTCGTCATTGCTGGCACTGGAGTGGTGGTGAGTTTCCAATCCGACACCGAACAACAGAACAAGAACAAGCCTCTGGGCGAAGACGGATTCGCACAAGCCGGCGGCAACAACAGCAATGCCAACGCAACGACTTGGAAAGGCAAGCGCATAGGACTGGCGTATGTGGATGAGGTGGATGTGGATGCCCAAGGGCAGATGACCCGAATCCGACGTCTGAATGGCGACGAAGACCACCAAGGCCGACATGCCCGCATCGGGGTCGATGACTTCAAAATCCTACACGTCAAACTCTACGAATACGAGTAATCCTAAAGACTCTAAAGACTCTAAAGACCCTAAAGACCTTAAGGACCCTAAAGTCCCTAAAGTCCCTAAGGACCCTAAAGTCCCTAAGGATCCTACAACAGACTTCAAGCAACACTTTAATAAACAACAATAAATATTAGGTATTCAATATATTATGAAATTAAAACTCATTGCGTCATTACTTACATTCTCCATGTGCATCAGTTCCATCCACGCAGAAGATGGCAGCAGACTTTGGCTACGTAGCGACCAGCAGCAAGAAGCCCAAGTGAAAGACAAAAGCAAGACCGACGGTGGAGCCATAGGCGCCGACGAACTGCGCAAATCGTGGAAAGGAGCCCCAGTGACACTCGTCGTCGCAAAGGACAAGGAACTGACCACAGACGACGGTTTCAAGATAGAGCAAAAAGGCGGCAAGATCACCGTGAAAGCCCGCAGCGGCAACGGACTGCTTTATGGTTGCTACTACATGCTGCGCCTCCAGGCTTGCGGCTACTCCCTGGCACCGCTGACCATAGACAACCCCGTCTATCCCCTCCGCCTGCTCAACCACTGGGACAACCTCGACGGCACAGTGGAGCGTGGATATGCAGGACACTCGCTCTGGCAGTGGGATGAACTGCCCGACAAGGTGTCGCCCCGCTATGTGGAATACGCCCGCGCCAACGCCTCCATAGGCATCAACGGCACCGTGATCAACAACGTCAACGCCTCGCCGAGCATCCTCAGCACCGACTACCTGCAGAAGGTGAAAGCACTTGCCGACACCTTCCGCCCCTACGGCATCAAGGTCTATCTATCGGTCAACTTCGCCTCCCCTATGGCTTTAGGCGGCCTGCCCACTGCCGACCCGCTGGACACAGCGGTGGCCGACTGGTGGAAAGACAAATGCAATGAGATCTACCAACTGATTCCCGACTTCGGCGGTTTTCTGGTGAAAGCCAACTCCGAGGGCCAGCCTGGTCCAGGCGACTACGGCCGCAGCCACAGCGAGGGCGCCAACATGCTGGCCGACGCCATTGCTCCCCACGGCGGCATCATCATGTGGCGCTCGTTCGTCTATAGCGCATCCGACGCCGACCGCGCCAAACAAGCCTATGAGGAGTTCAAGCCACTCGACGGACAGTTTCGCGACAACATCATCCTTCAAGTGAAGAACGGCCCCATCGACTTCCAGCCCCGTGAGCCCTACAGCCCGCTGTTCACCGCCATCGACTCCACCAAACTGATGGCTGAGCTGCAAGTGACGCAGGAATACCTGGGCCACTCCAACCACATCGCCTACCTCGGCACCATGTGGCAGGAGTTTTTCGACGAGATCAAGGGCGTGGAGCTCAAGGGCGTGGCTGGTGTTGCCAACATCGGCGACGCAGTCAACTGGTGTGGCAGCGACTTCGCCCAAGCCAACTGGTACTGCCTGGGACGCATGGCATGGAACCCCTCCTTGGGACCCGCCAGGATAGCCAAGGAATGGGTGCTTCAGACCTTCACCAGCGACCCGGAGGCCGTCAACAACATCGTCGATCTGATGATGGAGAGCCGTGAAGGCGTGGTCAACTACATGATGCCCCTGGGCCTTCACCATCAGTTTGCCTGGGGCCACCACTACGGTCCCCAGCCCTGGTGCAAGATTGCCGGCGCACGTCCCGACTGGCTCCCGTCCTACTACCACAAGGCCGACGCCCAAGGCCTGGGTTTCGACCGCTCGAGCCGAGGCAGCGACGCCACCGCGCAATATCCCAAGGCCCTGGCATCCCAACTCGACGACATCACCACATGCCCAGAGAAGTACCTGCTCTGGTTCCACCACGCCCCATGGAATCACCCCATGCGCAGCGGCCGTACACTTTGGAACGAGCTGTGCCACAAGTACAACGACGGAGTGCAGACGGTGAGAGACATGCAAGCGAGATGGAAGAAAGCCATGGGTGCTATCGATGATGAACGCGCCAAGGGGGTGAGTCAGAAACTCGACATCCAGTTGAAAGACGCCATCTGGTGGAAGGACGCCTGCATCCTCTATTTCCAGACCTTCTCCAACATGCCTTTGCCCTCCGACATCGACCAACCCACCCACCGACTCGACCAGATGATGCAAGTGGATCTTGGAATCAGCAACTATGAGTGCCCATCAGCTGATTTATTGGACAAAATGCGATAAAAAACAATCAATAGTGTAAGATTGACAACAAAAAGTTGTAATTTTGCACTGAGAAAAAGAAAAGACACTTTGCTTTTTCCGCCCCCAAACAGGCGGATTAGGCATTAACGTCCACAAACTCAATAAGTTCAATACAGAAATGATAGTCACTATTTGTTCTTTCGTTTTGATCACCATTATCGGCTTGGTGGCCATGGCTATAGATAAACTGCGCAAGAAGCACTCACCTTGGAGAATCCCCACCTTCGCCTTTTTAGGCTTAAGTTTGATTGGTGCAAGCCTTGGCATCCTGCTGGGCATGCTCATGTTCCGCCACAAGCTCAACACGAAGTGGATGACCATTGGTGTTCCCGTCATTCTGGTAGCACAGATTATCGCAGTGATCCTGCTCTACGAGAAAATCATGATCTAAGGGGAATTCTCAAGTTTCCTGAAAGGCAATTGATAGAAGCCCCCCTTAAGAGGTAGCGATCCTCAACACACATTCTAAACGTCGTTCTTAACCGAAGGGCTTGACAGAAAGCCCATTATCTTATCATTATACATCCGTGAGAAAGACACTATTGACCATGCTCCTCGCCACCCTCGCAGCAGGTGGGCAGGCACAAAACGAGGTAGCCATCCGCCGCAACCAAGTGGGATGTTATCCGCAACAAGAAAAAGTCATCGTGGTGGAAGGCATGAACCCTTCCGGTAAGATCAAGCTGACGCTGCCCGATGGCAAAGTGAAGAAACCCAAAGTGACGCGCAAGGCCACCTCACCCTGGTCGGGCAAGCAACGCTACATCATCGACTTAGGCCAGCTCAACACCCCAGGCGACTACCACCTGAGCGTAGGCACTGAGCAATGCGACCTGCACGTAGCCGAACGTCCCTACCACGACATCGCCAAGGCGTCACTCCGCCTCTTCTATCTCATCCGCTCGGGTGTAGCCATCGACCAGGGCGGTGCCTACAACCGACCACTCGGACATGCCGACACCCACGTGATGATCCACAACTCCGCCGCATCCGAACTACGAAAGGCAGGCACTGTCATCAGTTCTCCTTTCGGTTGGTACGACGCCGGCGACTACAACAAGTATGTGGTCAACTCCGCCTTCAGCATCGGACTGATGTTCTCCGCCTACGAAAGGCAGAAAGACTATTTCGACCACCTGCAGACCGACATCCCCGAAAGCGACAACCATACCCCCGACTTCCTCGACGAGATGATGTTCAACCTCAAGTGGTTCCTCACCATGCAGGATCCCTTCGACGGCGGTGTGTATCACAAACTGACCACTCCCAACTTCGAAGGTTTCGTGATGCCCACCGACTGCCATCAACCGCGCTATGTGGTGGCTAAGAGTGTGACCGCCACCCTCGACTTCGCAGCAGTGATGGCCGATGCCGCCCGTCTCTACGAGCCCTACCAACAGGATTACCCAGGGTTCTCCGCCCAAGCCGCTGCCATGGCTGAGCGCGCCTATCAATGGGCGAAGGAACACCCCAACGCATTCTACAGGCAAGAGCAGTTGAAAGACCCCTCCGTCTCCACCGGCACTTATGGCGACGGCCATGCCGGCGATGAGTTCTTCTGGGCAGCCTCAGCCCTTTATCGCCTGACCCACAAACCCTTCTACTTGGAAGAAGCCCGCCGCTACCAGCCCCAACGCTTCTCCGTTCCCTCATGGGGAGGTGTGGCATCGCTCGGTGCTTTCGAGTGGCTCAACGACCCACAGATGGATGCCTTGCGTCAGCCCATGCTCCAGCAAATGATGGCATATTGCGACGACGCCATCAAAGGTGTGGAGACATCGTCGTTCCAGTCGCCCTTCGGCAACAAACCCAACGACTTCGGCTGGGGATGTCTGGCTGAGAAATGCTGCTGTCAGGCATTGGTTCTGCTGATGGCCGACCAACTGAACGGCAACACGAAGTACCAACGCTATGCCTTTCAAAACGCCGACTACCTGCTGGGGCGCAATGCCACCGGCTACTGCTACGTGACTGGCTTCGGCGACAAGAGTCCCATGCACCCCCATCACCGCATCTCGGCTGCCGACAAGGTGGAGGCACCATTCCCCGGCATGCTCGTCGGAGGTCCCAACCCCGGACAGCAGGATAAAGGTTCTGGCAACCTCACTTATCCCTCCAACCACCCCGACGAGTCGTACCTCGATATGAACGAATCCTACGCCTCCAACGAAATTGCCATCAACTGGAACGCCTCCCTCGTGGCCTTCCTCTGCTGGCTCGACGCACTGACGGCCATTGAACATTGACCTTTGACCATTGACCATTTATTTCATTGACCATTGAACATTGAACATTGGCTTCGCCTAAAATACTCACGCTCGGCAAAGTTCGAACAAGTTCGACTCTGCTCTCGCTCAATCGCATTTCTGACCATTGACCATGAGCCCTGTGCCCGGGCTTTCAAGCCCGGTGTAATCATCCTCAACAACCAATAACCCTTTAACTTCCCCTTTAACTTCCATTTTAACTCCCCCTTTAACTTCCATTTTAACTTCCCCTTTAACTCCCCCTTTAACTCCCCCTTTAACTTCCCCTTTAACTCCCCTTTTAACTCCCCCTTTAACTCCCCCTTTAACTCCCCCTTTAACTCCCTTTTTAACTCCCTCTTTAACTTCCACTTTAACTCCCCCTTTAACTCCCCCTTTAACTCCCATTTTAACTTCCCTTTAACTCATCCCTATGGAAAAAGAACCCTCCCAGCCTGGTCATCGTCCTCTTGACGAAATCGTCAAGTTCTTCTAAACCTCATGCGGATGACATCTCAAAGAAGGCGGGCTATCAATGATGGTCCGCCTTTTTCTTGATATGAATGGACGCGACACGTCGCGTCCCTACAGTGTCACTGAAAGCTTCATCGTTACGATTTTTCGCAATATCAGGTTAAAAACACGATGGGCATACCACTTTTTTAATCCAAAATCATTACCTTTGTCCATCCAACCTAACATTCCATGCTTATGAGAACCTTTTTTATCATGACGATGGTGATACTGGGCTGCTGGGATTCAGTTCTGGCCCAAAACCCCAAGAGCGAACGCATCAAGGAGATACGAAGTGCCTATGCTAAGGCCAAGGAAAAGATCGACAAGAACGGCAAGAACGGCCGTTCGCCCCACGATGTGAGCTTCATCATCAACAACGTGGCTGATGAGGAGGCGGAAATCACGAGTGAAGACCATTTCGACTTCTATTTCGACGAGCGAGTGGCCGAAGACGGCAATCACCCAAAACAACTCTTCTTCGTTGCGGGAAACTCAAGCCTACACGGTAATTCAAAGTATTGCGAGTGGCTGTACGACACTGACGGCAACTTGATGTTCAGCTACATGAAAGCGGAAACCGACGCTGGCTATGTGGTGGAATCGCGCTACTACTACGACACCAGCGGAAAGTGCATCGAGCAGAAGCACAACACGCCTAACACTTGGACCAGCGAGAAAGAAGAATTGGAAAAGGCCGACAAACTGCTCAAGATCTTCAAGATGACGACCAGTGGAGAAGACCTCACCCCCTACCCCGACCATGAAGACGGAGTGAAACCCTACACAGACCAGCAGATGAAGCACATACGGCAAATCTATGCGCAAGCCAAAGACAAGATTGCCAAGAACGACAAGTCGTCCACGCCACGCGACGCCACCATCACCGTCCACGACTTGGGTGAGGACTGGCCGCCCCGAACCATCACCACACAGTTCTTTTTCGAAACGGTGAACGATGAAGACGACTGCTGCTATTTCATCTCACAGCACAATAGATCAATGTCGTTCGACCAATATTCAGAGTATCTCTTTGAGCCCCAGACCAACAACTTGATCTTCTCTTACTATCGCTCCAGGGAAGAAGGGGAACAATATGAAACTCGCTACTATTTCGACGAGAAAGGACGCTGCATAGAGGTGAAAAGCGATGAAGAAGAAACCGACTATGGCTACCTATCCCGACACCTTGCCAACGACCTCCTGTTCCTCTTCCGCGCCATCTGTCAATAGCATCAGTCCACGATTGTGATTCGTCCCTGCTGTTGGCGACCGATCTTCTTTGTTCTCGCGAATCTCGCTGATTTCACGAATTCCCGTCATTGACGTTTTTCAACTGTCGCAAGTGCGCCCCAAAGGGGCAACCTTCCTATAGCCCAGGGCATCGCCCTGGGTTTTGATGTGGTTTGC
>CAMOWU010000071.1 GCA_946628545.1 uncultured Bacteroides sp.
GTGACATTCTCCACCACTGCCGAGCCGTCGCTCCGTCTCTATTTTTTAGGCATGTACACCTTGAATGCTGAGGGTACGAACGTGAATCTCCGCAACGACAAGAACATGGATGCCGTAGGAGAAGACACCACCATGGTCTATACCGTGGCGGACTGCGCCCCAGGCACCTATTACATCCGCCTGCGCAGGACCAACGGTGTTGGCGGTTATGACCTTCGTTATGACTTCACCCCCAACATCTATGGTCCAGACTCCTTCGATAACGATACTTGGGACAAAGCCACCGAATTAGCCGCGGGTTCCACGCAGCAAGGTCGCTTGGGCTACAATTACTTCAACAGTTCCGACAATGAGGACTGGTACAAGATAGAGGTTCCATACGTTGGTAATATCACCCTGACCACCAGCAGTGAAAGTGCTCTTCGTCTTTACTATTTGGGCTTGTATATTCCCAATGAAGCGGGAACAGGTGTCAATTTGCGTGTGGACAAGAACATGGACGGCGGTGGCAAAGACACTACGGTGGTTTACCAAATCAACAACCTTGGAGCCGGCACTTACTACTTGAGGCAGCGTCGCACAAACGGAGTTGGAGGCTATACGCTGAAATACGACTATGAGCGTAACCCATACGACCGTGAGAACATCCAGAACGGTTCCTTCGCCAACCGTTATCAGTTGGAGGAAGGCAAACTTGTCAGCACCACGCTCGGTTACACCTATCGTTCGCAGAACAACGAAGACTGGTACGACTTAGGTATGATGCACGGGCGTCAGATTGACGTGACCCTCTTCCCCGACACCACCCATCAACTTATCATCGGCGTTCCGGCGCTCTACGTTTACGAGGGCGACAATGAAGATGGAAGTCCTAAATTGACGAAAGTGGCAGAGAGTCGCATCGAGCGCAGCCAAGGTACCATTAGTTACCTTGACAAGAACGACGCGGACAAGCACTATGTCTTCCGTGTACCCAACTACAGCAGCCATGGTGGCTATCTCATCCTCTTCGGCGACGAACTCAAGGAAGAGACTCCACTGATTGCCAAGTCCAGCATCAACGTCATGACTGAGGGTCGCAACACCGTGCGCAAGGGCGTGGCTTGCGAGAACCCCATCACCATCACCAACACCTCGACGGAGAAGACCGGAGCGTTCATTCTCGCCATCACTGCTACTGACGACGTGGATATCCTCGGATTCCGTCTCAGAGGCAGGTACGGCAGCCGCTACCTCCCTGTTGACAGCGTCACCACTATTGGCGAGACCGATTGCGAGAACACCTTGCTGTTCCTTGTGCCGAGCCTCAACCCATGGGAGAGCTACACTTTCACTATGATCAGTGAGGGAGAGGGCGACATCGCCTACGCACCAATCAGATCACCACACTCCACAGGACTCAACAAGATTGTCATCAACGGCAACACCTATGTGGTAGTGACTGCAATGGGTTATGTGGATGAAACAGCTGAAGGAAAGAAACTCAGCGACTACATCCTCAAGAAAATGGCGACTGTTCTCGGGCTTGACGATGCCGAACGCAGTGTACTCAAGAAGAGTATTGATTTGACCGTCGAGGAACTCGACGCCATGAAAGCAGAGACAGGCGTTGCAGTTTATGGCATGAAGTCGGTGATGAAGCAAGTGTTTGCGCATATCGCTGAATTGTTGCCTGGTAGTGAGTTCGCCGCCCAGATAGAGAGAATCGACGAGATGCCTTGCCAATTGGCACTGCCCATCCGCCAGCGTGTCTTCTACTGGATTTATCAGGACCAGAACTACTTGCAGGACGATATCGAGATTTACGACGGCAAAGCTGCTATCACCGACATTGTCGCTTCCTGGGATCCCAACGAGATGGTTGGCCCCGTCGGAGTGGGCGAGAAACGCTTTATCGGAGATGTGAAGACCGTCAACTACCGTATCCTCTTCGAGAACAAAGCCGAGGCAGGTGCTCCAGCCTATAGGGTACGCATCAGCGACGAACTCGACGAGAACGTCTTCGATGTCAACAGCGTGCGCTTTGGCACCACCAGTCACGACGGTGTGGGCTATAATTGGAAGATGACGCGCGACGGCAACAAACTGTCGTGGGATATCGAGGGTATCGAACTGCCACCTAATGTCAACGCTCCCGAAGGCGAGGGATACGTGGAGTTTTCAGTCGATCTCAAATCTGGACTCAATAGCGGAACGGAGGTCAAGAACAAGGCAACCATTATCTTCGACAAGAACACACCCATCGAGACCAATGAGTTTGTCAACACCATCGACCTCCTTCCGCCTGTCACCACCATGGCTGAAGTCGGCTACTCTCATGGCAACAAGGTCAGTGTGGTCTGCAACTCCTCCGACACTGATGCTGGTGTGCAAAGCTACCTGCTCTTCGTCTCCAAGGACGGTGGTGAGTACGCTTACTACGGGCAGAGTGTGACAAGCACATTCGATTATCCTGTGGCTGTGGGCGAAGTCGCCACCTATAGTTTCTACATCCTTGCCAAGGACAACGTGGGCAACGTGGAGGAAATCGTTCCCGAGGCAGTCAACGTCACCGGTATCAAGGGCGTGAACATTGTCAGCGACCCGAATGCCAAGATCAAGGTCTATACCAGCGACGGACGTTATGTGGGCGACTCCATCCAAGGCCTGTCCAAGGGCGTCTATGTGGTAGGTGGCCGTAAGATGGTCATCAAGTAGAAGATACAGAAAATAAGATGTGCGACCAACAGTCGCACATCTTATCGATGAATGGAAAAATCAGTGTGGCAATATGTTCATCAGTTGCCACGCTGATTTTTTTCTAAGATTTTCTTTGTGGTGTGGATTTATTCTGCTATTTTTGCCAATGAAAGCGTAATGTTTTTCCGAGTGGGGAATGATAGAAATCGCAAATCAGGATTATCTATTCTTTCAGATGAATTGATAAAAACAGTAGAACAATGGGAAACGTAAAGGATTTGGTCAAATACGAGGGTAACTACACCGAGAAAAAGTTTTGGGGTAAGTTGGGCAGCGTGGCGAAGAAGATTGGTTCTCGTCCTGTCTATCTGCTCCTGTTGTTGTTTTATGTCACTCGTGATCCCAACGTGTCGAAGAAAGACAAGGCGATGATTTACGGTGCCTTGGGATATTTCATCCTGCCCATCGACCTTATTCCCGACGCCATGCCTGGTCTGGGCTATGCCGACGACTTCGCCGCCATCTCAGCCCTGCTGAAACTCACTTGGAACAACATTTCCGACGAGACCATCGACAAGGCGCGTGCCAAACTCCGCGATTGGTTTGGCGACGATGTAGTCGATGAGGACCTCAACTTCGTATAGGTAAATGGGTTCTCGCTCGATTATTGGGCTGTTATCTGCGGATGAACTTGAGTGTTTCCTTCTTCTTATTGATGGTCAGGGTGAGGAGATAAATGCCTGAGGGCAGTTTACTGAGGTCGTATTGCTTGCGTTGGTTGTTCACTTTTCCACTCATTACTTCTGCTCCTGATATCGTATGGACTGCGAAGCTGCAGTTCTTCCTGTCGCTCAGATTACTTGTGTCAATATGGACGATATTGGTTGGTAAACCTGTGGCTGGGTCTTTCTCCAAAGATATATGATAAGTCTTTCGAAGATTGGCATCATTTCCCATGATTTCATCATCTTTCTGGTCTGTACCAGGTTCCTGAAGCACCATCGCCCCATTCTCGGAATACTCAAAGGTGATGTAATCAATTTGGCCCACTGCCGTGGTGTCTGCATTCTCTTGTGCTAGAACGGATTGTATTGTCAAAAATGATGAAATCAAAGCAAATAAGATTCTTTTTTCCATAACTATATTGTCAATTGTTTGATGCGTTATTCTGTGATTACTGAATCTATGATTGTGCGTGGAAATTTATCTCCATAAATTGTCAAACCACATGTGCTATTTCGAAATCAAAGCCACGGATTTTATTATCTATGATAAGCTTGCGCATTCGAGGGGAGCAGAAAAGGACATGACGTTGATTGATTAGACCACGATAGAATCCTATGGTCTGACGGCTAATGAAGAAGTCATACTTATCTATATTGTCACAATCTTTGACATAAGCCTCGGAAAGCAGATTTGCACCCAGATTATCCCCTTTTGGACATTTGTATACCTCTTCAATGAAAGGCTCAGAAACTCTTTTATATTTCTCAGAGTAATCAAAGGGTTTCACCCCAAATACACTTTTTTCAGAGAAATCTAATTCACACCCTTGAATCATTAGTTGAAATATATCAGCTGACAAACGTTTTCCCACATATACAGGCCCAAAAGTGAAACCATGAAGTAAATTGTTTTTAACAAACTCCACAAAACGCTTACTAACCACTATCTCGTTCCCTATAGTTGATGCCACATCGCGGTTGTTCAGATAATTTCCTTTCCTCGTGTAAAGCGGTGAGACCTGTCTTTCCCCCGATTTGCAGATATCGCAAAGATTTGAATAGTCATAAACTGTTCCACAATCCTTACCACAAGGTTCATAGAATTTTCTGACAGACATCTTAAACAAACGAGCATTTGAAAGCTCAATGGCAGAGTAAATTCGTTTGTATTTCCACCACCAAAACAAATCATCTTTTAGTTTATCTCTCACAAAAAGATCTGCTTTGAGGATGTCATCATAAAATGATGAACTTGTATCTACTTCAATTTTAATAATAGAAGAGCTTTCACTTTCCCCACATTGATTGCCTATCAAGTCTCTAGGGATTAGAGAAAAATACTTGTAACGTATATTTAAAGTCAACAATTCTTTCATCTTTAAGTTTTAATTATTCATCTAATAATACTGTTTGTTATCATCATGCTATATTATCAACAATCAAAAAAAGAGCTGTTCAGATTTTTCTTGTCATCATTATGAATTATCAGAAGGGAGGTAAAGGATATTTATCATAGACAGTGCCAAATAAATCATCCCAACCACCTGGTTTAGGTCCCTGCCCATATCCCCATTGTCGTCTGAACTCATTTGTAATCTTCTGATGATATGCGGCGTCAATTGGCACAACAATGTGGTCATCAAAGCCGATGATATACTTCGGATGAACATGGTGCAATTCTATCTCTTCCCTGTTTTATTTCCATTTGGCTTTTATCCTGTCTATCCATGTGGGTTCTTTGTAATCGGGACGGGCCTTAATTGCGGCAAGAAGGTTCTTATAGAACCTGCTATACTCAACGAGACTTACTGAAGGGGTGTTGAGAAAACCCGTCTTGCTCTTTTTCAATTCATTCAGTGTCTGGCTAGCATAATGCATGGCCTTTTCATAGTCACCGTAGAGATACGATACCACAGGGAAGTACCAACGGGAGAACCATCCAAAAGCATATGAGTACTCTGGTTTGAACATATTTTCATACATAATGTCCTTGGTGGTGAATTTCTCGAATAAAGGAAGGGCATATGTCTCAAACTCAAGTTTGTAAGCCGCCATGTTATCCTCCATGGAGCGAGTTCCTGTGAAAATCACTCGGGACTTCTCTTTAATGTTCCTAGGAGTCCAAAAAAACAAGGGACCAGAAAATCGCAAATTGAGGTCTTCTTTCTCAAAAAATAGCCTCGCCACCTCATCATCCCATTCGGGACATTTTATATAAAACATTGTTTGAAG
Organism: uncultured Bacteroides sp.; assembly: GCA_946628545.1. Classification (GTDB taxonomy): domain Bacteria; phylum Bacteroidota; class Bacteroidia; order Bacteroidales; family Bacteroidaceae; genus RUG11857. Next base: position 5,637 of record CAMOWU010000071.1, read on the forward strand.
TTCATAATACTCTTTTCTATGATAACTTGTTGTACCATACATGGTACAAAAACTTAGGTCATTTTCATTATCCTTATAGAAAAGATATTGCTTTGGAGCATATTTAAACCCCATACTTGTCAAATATTCTTTGATGGCTTTCTCCATCTGCTGCTTGAAGGTCATAATTATTATTTCTTGAAAGAGTGGCATCAATGAAGCTTAATACGGATATAATGGTCAAATCACATGTGCTATTTCGAAATCAAAGCCACGGATTTTATTATCTATGATAAGCTTGCGCATCCGAGGGGAGCAAAAGAGGATATGACGCTGATTGATTAGACCACGATACACCCCTATGGTCTGACGGCTGATGAAGAAATCATACTGCTCTATCTCATCACAGTCCTTGATGAAAGCATCGGAGAGCAAGTCTCCGCCAAGATTATCACCTTTAGGGCACTTGTACACCTCACCATAGAATAAGCCCTCGGTACTACATCTTTCAGTGAAATCAAAAGGCGCAATTCCGAAAGCACTTCTTTCAGAGAAATCCAACTCGCATCCTTGAACCATCAATTGGAAGATATCAGAGGACAGTCTCTTGCCGATATACACAGGTCCGAAAGTGAGCCCTCGAAGTGAATGGTCTTTGACAAATTCAACGAAACGCTTGCTCACTACAATCTCATAACTGATTGTGGATGCCACATCACGGTTGTTCAGGTAACTCCCTTTCCTTGTGTAAAGCGGTGAGACCTGCCTTTCACCTGATTTGCATATTTCGCACACGTGGCTGGTGTCATAAACCGTTCCACAGTCTCTTCCACAAGGCTCAAAGTACTTCCTGACTGACATCTTGAAAAGACGGGCATTCCTTAGTTCTTCCTCTGTGTAGATGCGTTTATAATTCCATCCAAAGAAGAAAACAGCTTTTAGCTCTTTTCTTACATATAGATTCGCTCTTTTGGTTTCCTCATACATAGGTGAACTTGTGTCCACTTCTATTCTGATTAGACTATCACCACGAGCTGTTCCTTGTATCTCATTTGGAATGAGATAAGAATATTTCTTACGAATGTCTAATATTAATAATTCTTTCATAATACTACTCTCAATTCAAACGTAAAATAAAAATCATTTTAAAAGATGTATGATTTTGCAAAACAACTAAAAGGGTGGTAATGGATATTTATCATAAACTTCTTTTATGATTTGATTTAGATATTCATTGTCTTTTACTGGCCCTTTTCCATACCCCCATAATCGTCTGAACTCATTTGTAATCTTCTGATGATATGCGGCGTCAATTGGCACAACAATGTGGTCATCAAAACCGTTGATATACTTCGGAAGAACATGGTGCAATTCAATCGTCCCAACTAAATCCTGGGAACGGACGGGAGTGCTCAATATAAATAACACTAGATATAGCAGACTTCTCAATAAAGAATCTGAAGTGTCATTAGTAATGATTTTTATAATAGCCAAGTTTTTCATGAAAGCAGTCAAATAAAAGATAGTTGTGTGTTTTCTGAATGGTAATAAGACTTTATGCTGTCCTTTGGGGTGCAGTGTGTTGTATCGGGGGAAGGTTTGGTCGATGAGGACCTCAATTTTGTATAGGGTCTTCTGAGGTGTCACAATAACAGTCCAGCCATACATGAACCTTGATGGTTTTGTGTATGGCTGGACATGTTGTTTAAAGGTATCTAAAGGGGTCTTCCTCGTCCTTTATCCTACTGTAGGTGTTGAGCATAATGCCCATTTCACAAGACAACTGGCATGCTTTCTCGCCAGCGGTAACATAGAATCTCGGACTGCTGTCGGCATAGATGATAGCTCGGCTGGAGTTGACGAGGAGGCCACAGTCGGGGGTCATGCCATAGCGGCAGACTTCCTCGAGGCTGCCTCCCTGTGCGCCGATGCCAGGCACGAGGAGGAAATGGTCGGGAGCGACTTTGCGGATGTCTTCAAACATGCGTCCTTGAGTGGCTCCTACCACATACATCATGTTGTCGGCGTTGCCCCATGCCTGTGATTTCTCCAGTACATGCTCGAAGAGTCGCTTACCTTCGGCGTCGGCAATGAGTTGGAAGTCGTGCGAACCTTTGTTGCTGGTCAGGGCAAGCAGGATGACCCATTTGCCCTCGTAGGAGAGGAAGGGGGTGACACTGTCCTCACCCATATAGGGAGCTACTGTCAGAGCATCCACATCCATCTCGCCAAAGAAGCAGCGGGCGTACATGGCAGATGTGTTGCCAATGTCGCCACGCTTGGCGTCGGCGATGATGAGGTGGTTGGGATAGTACTTCTTGAGGTACCGGATGGTTTTCTCCAGTGATATCCATCCTTTCACACCGTCGCACTCGTAGAATGCGATATTGGGCTTGTAGGCCACGCAATAGTCGGCAGTGGCGTCGATGATGGCCTTGTTGAATTCAAAGATAGGGTCGTCCCAATGCAGCAGGTGCTGCGGTATCTTCTTGATGTCGGTGTCGAGGCCTACGCAGAGGAATGTCTTCTTTCTGAAAATCTGTTCGGTAAGTTCTTCTCTGGTCATGTTGATTAAATGGAAGTTAAAGTGGAAGTTAAAAAGGAAGTTAAAGTGGGAGTTAAAGTGGAAGTTAAAGTGGAAGTTAAAGGGTTATGGGTTGTTGGGATGATTACACCGGGCTTGAAAGCCCGGGCACAAGGCTCCCTCAATGTTCAAAAATGCGATTAAGCGAGAGCAGAGCCAAGCTTGCTTGGGCTATGCCGAGCGTGAGCATTTTAGGCGAAGCCAATGTTCAAAAATGCGATTAAGCGAGAGCAGAGCCAAGCTTGCTTGAGCTATGCCGAGCGTGAGCATTTTAGGCGAAGCCAATGGTCAATGGTCAATGTTCAATGTTCAATGTCTTACAGTGCTGCTTCCTTCATGCGCTCAGCATTCTCTGCGATGATGAGGTGGTCGATGACATCCTGGATGTCGCCGTCCATGAAGGCGGCGAGGTTGTAGATGGTGTAGTTGATGCGGTGGTCGGTCACACGTCCCTGCGGGTAGTTGTAGGTGCGTATCTTCGCCGATCGGTCGCCTGTCGAGACCATCGTCTTGCGTCGGCTGGCGATGTCGTCGATATACTTCTGGTGCTCGCGGTCGTAGATTCGTGTGCGAAGGCGGGCGAGTGCACGCTCTTTGTTCTTGGGCTGGTCGCGCGTCTCAGTGCATTCCACGAGAATCTCCTCCGTTTCACCCGTATTGGGGTTCTTCCACATATAGCGGGCGCGCACACCCGACTCCACCTTGTTGACGTTCTGTCCACCGGCACCACTCGAACGGAAGGTGTCCCACTTGATGGCCCCCTCGTCGATGTGCACCTCGAAGGCCTCAGCCTCGGGCAGTACAGCCACGGTGGCGGCAGAGGTGTGTACACGGCCTTGCGTCTCCGTCACTGGCACACGTTGCACACGGTGAACTCCCGACTCGTACTTCATTGTGCCATAGACGTTCTCGCCCGTCACGTTGAAGATGATTTCCTTGTAGCCTCCAGAGGCACCCTCTGAGAAACTCGAAATGCTGACCTTCCAGCCCTTGATGTCGCAGTACTTGGTGTACATGCGGAAGAGGTCGCCGGCAAACAACGCAGCCTCGTCGCCTCCTGTGCCACCGCGGATTTCCATCACCACGTTCTTGCTGTCCTCTGGGTCGGCGGGTATGAGCAGGAGTTTGATTTCCTCCTCCAGCTCGGGTATGCGTTTCTCGTTGGTCTCCAATTCCTCACGAGCCAGTTCGCGCATGTCGGGGTCGCTCTCTGTGGCAAGGATGTCCTTTGCCTCCTGCAAACCCGTCAGGCAGTCGATATACTCCTTGCGTGCCTTGACGATGTTCTGCAGGTCCTTGTATTCTTTCGTCAGTTTCACATAGCGTTGCTGGTCGGCCAGCACATTGGGGTCGGAAATGAGGGTTGAAACTTCCTCGTAGCGGCTGACGATGCCTTCCAGTTTCTCAAGTATGTTGTTGTTCTCCATTATAATAATATGGTCATTAATATTGCTGTGGGAATAGGTGCATCCCAAGTGAAGAGGATATTGCTCGTGTAGGTGTATGCACCTTTATATACATGTTTGTTGTCGGTGGTGAGGATGATGTCGCTCGTGTAGGTATATGGCCCTTTGTAGATGTGGTCTTTGTCGCGCGTCACTACAATCTGGCTGCTGTAGGTGTAAGGACCGGAGTAGAGGTGCTTACCGTCCCAGGTATAGAGGATATCCTTGGTGTAGGTGTAAGGTCCTGAATAGACATGCTTGCCGTCCCAAGTGTAGAGGATATCCTTGGTGTAGGTGTAGGCGCCTTTGTAGAGGTGCTTGCCATCCCATGTGTAGAGGATGTTGCTCGAATAGGTGTAGTTGCCGCTGTAGATGTGCACCGTTGCGGCCGATGCGCTTTCGGTCAGCAGCAGGGTCATCAAGACAAGCAGCAAAGTCTGTAGTCGCTTCATCATACGATTGCTTTTGACAATGGGATTCGTTGGAGTGTTCTTGACCTTGTCAGTCTCTCTCGGATCAATACTCGAAGGTACCGAACTCGCTCTTGATGGTGAGGCTACGTGGTCCTTCCTCGATATGTCCCACCACCTGTGCGTCGATGTTGAAACTGCGGCTGATCTCGATGACTTGGTCGGCATCCTCAGGAGCCACATAGACCTCCAGACGATGTCCCATGTTGAAGACCTTGTACATCTCAGCCCAGTCGGTGCCACTTTCCTTGGCGATGGCTCGGAAGAGGGGTGGTACGGGGAACATGTTGTCTTTCACCACATGGCAGTTGTCGCCTACGAAGTGCAGCACCTTGGTCTGGGCACCTCCCGTGCAGTGTACCATGCCGTGTATGGCTGGCCGCATCTTGTCGAGCATCACCTTGACGACGGGTGCATAGGTGCGGGTAGGGGAGAGCACCAGCTTGCCAGCGTTCACAGGACTGCCCTCCACCTCGTCGGTGAGACGGTAACTGCCGCTATAGACGAGTTCTTCAGGCACAGCCTTGTCGTAGCTTTCGGGGTATTTCTCGGCCAGATACTTGGCGAAGACGTCGTGACGGGCGCTTGTCAGTCCGTTGCTGCCCATGCCTCCATTGTACTGGTTCTCGTAGGTGGCTTGTCCGCAGCTGCTCAATCCCACAATCACGTCGCCTGGACGGATGTTGGCATTGTCGATGACATCGGCGCGGCGCATGCGGCAGGTCACGGTGGAATCGACGATGATGGTGCGCACCAAGTCGCCCACATCGGCGGTCTCACCACCAGTAGCGTAGATGCCGATGCCCATCTGTCGCATGTTTTCAAGCAGTTCGTCGGTGCCGTTGATGATGGCGGAGATGACTTCTCCTGGAACGAGCATCTTGTTGCGTCCGATGGTGCTGGAGACGAGGATGTTGTCGGTGGCGCCTACGCACAGCAGGTCGTCGGTGTTCATGATCAGTGCGTCCTGTGCGATGCCTTTCCATACAGACAGGTCGCCAGTCTCTTTCCAATAGATATAGGCGAGGCTGGATTTGGTGCCAGCTCCGTCGGCGTGCATGATGTTGCAATACTCAGGGTCGCCACCGAGGATGTCGGGGATGATCTTGCAGAAAGCCTTGGGGAAGATGCCCTTGTCGATGTTCTTGATGGCGTTGTGCACATCTTCTTTCGCAGCGCTTACGCCGCGCATCATATAACGTTGTTTGTTGTCTATGGCCATATATATAGTCTTTTTATTCTAAATTCTCAATGTCTAACGTCTAAAGTCTAACGTCTAATGCCTAAAATCTCAAGTCTATAATCACTTGAGGAACACAAAATACACGGCGAGTATCAAGCAGCCGAAAGCAGCGAGGTGGTTCCAGTGCAGATGCTCGTTTTGAAACATGAACATGGCCATGCAGGTGAAGACGGTGAGCGATACCACCTCCTGGATGACCTTCAGTTGGAGAAGGGTGAATGGGCCGCCGTTGCCGACGAATCCTATTCGGTTGGCTGGCACCTGGCATGCGTATTCCAGAAGAGCGATGCTCCAAGAGAACAAGATCACTCCTATCAAAGGCCACGAAGTGGAGATTTTCATCTCTTGCAGTTTCAAGTGACCGTACCATGCGAATGTCATGAAAACATTCGACACAATCAGTAAAAGAATGGTGTATAACGGTTTCATGCTGCAAAGTTACGAATAAGTGAGCGAAAAGCCAAACTTTGGAGCAGTGAAAGCAGAGGGAAAGTTCTTTCCTCTGTGCTGAGTCGCGACAAAGTTCGACGAAGTCAAACTTGTTTGGAGTTTTCCGAGCGAGAGTAACTTCGGCGAAGCCAAAGTTACGAATAAGTGAGCGAAATGCAAAGAAACAGCTCCTTTTAAAGAAGTGGATGATGTCCATATCGCCTTTTTTATGTATTTTTGCACACCGAACAATTTAGATCTTTTTGCGATGATGGACAGAATGAGACTTTTGCTGACCAGCATGCTGATGGCCACATGCTTGGGAACAATGGCAAACACGACAGAGGAAGGCGACACAGCCGTCTTCCGCACTTGGGCCATGACTCCACCGATGGGTTGGAATTCCTGGGACTGCTACTACTCCTCCGTGACAGAGAAAGAAGTGCTCCAAAACGCACAGTATCTCGTTGATAACGACTTGGTGCGTCATGGTTGGGAGTATGTGGTGGTGGATATCCGATGGTATTGCAACCACCCCTCCTTGGGCGGTGGCTTCTACAACCAGAACGGCACCCAAGACTATGTGCTCGACGAGTATGGACGCTATCTGCCTTCGCCCACCCGTTTTCCCTCGTGCATGGTCGATGGCAAGAACATGGGCTTCAAGGCCCTGGCCGACAAAATCCACCAGATGGGCCTGAAGTTCGGCATCCACATCATGCGCGGAGTGCCCAAGAGTGTCGTGGGCAGTGGCTACAAGCTGAAAGGCAGTGAAGCAACAGCTTGGAGTGAGGTCTATAACGGCACCACCTCTCCTTGCACTTGGTTGAAAGACAATCTCTTGGTGCGCAACAACGAAGCCGGACAACTCTACTACAACAGCATTATGGACCTCTATGCCGAGTGGGGTGTTGACTTCTTGAAGGTGGACGACCTGAGTCGCCCTTTCTACACCGATGAGATCCACATGATCCGCAAGGCCATCGACCAGACAGGACGCCCCATCGTCCTTTCCCTCTCCCCAGGAAAGACCCAGTACCAATACGCCCAGGAGTGTCTCGACAACGCCAACATGTGGCGCATGATGGACGATTTGTGGGACACCTGGAGCGCTGTGGATGCCGTCTTCAACGAAGCCCATGAATGGAGCAAGTACGCACGTCCCGGCAATTATGCCGACTGCGATATGTTGCCGTTGGGACAGATTGCGATGACCATCGCCGATGCCGGCTATACCAATGCCGATGGCGGTCGCTGGACCCGGCTCTCACAAAACGAGCAACTGACGATGATGACCCTCTGGGGCATCTGCCACTCACCGCTGTTTTTCGGGGGTGAGATGACCCGTAACGATGCTTTCACTCTCTCGTTGCTCAACAATGAGGAATACCACATGATGCATAAGTACGGAGAGGAGGCCCATCAAGTGATGAACGACGAAGACTTGGGACGTGTGGTATGGACATCGCATATTGGCGATACCCGTTATCTGGCTCTCTTCCAACGTGAAAACACCCGTTGGGTAGTCGGACAGAAAGCACTCTACAGGAGCGAGACAGTGGCTTACACCACCGACGGTCATGCTGTGGATGTCGATATAGAATGGCCAGAGGGCGAGAAGACACTCGTGCTGGTTATCGACGATGGCGGTGACAATTTTAACTATGACCACGCCGACTGGATCAATCCCACGCTCGTGCTGCGCGACGGCACCGAGGTGCCACTGACAGGCAAGTACAAGACCCGTGATTACACCCGTTCGTACTTCAACCGCATTTACGAGAACAAGAACGTGGATAACGGTGGCAAGATGAAGGTGATGGGACAAACCTACGACCGCGGCTTCTCCGCCGATGCCAATGCCGCCATCTTCTTCCAAATCCCTGACGACATGGACGTGGTGCGATTCAAGGCTATGGCGGCAGCCGACGACTCTGGCATCAATCAAGCGGGTGCCACCACCAGCCTGCGTTTCATGGTTTTCTGCGAAAATCCACTTTCCAGCGAACAAGACGACTCCGCTGTACGCTCCGGCCTCATCTCGCGCACTGGCACCAAAGCTGTGACCTTGGAAACAGATGTCACTGGAGCCGAACAACTGAAGATTGTGGTGAGCGACGGAGGTGATGGTTTCTCTTACGACCGTGCCGACCTCATCAATCCCGTGCTCATCGACGCCGAAGGCAACGAAACCTCACTGACCACACTCTCCCATACCTCTTACAAGTCAGACTGGAGCACACTGCATGTGAACCAGAACGTCGAGGGCGGAACACTGCGCGTGGATGGACAATCCTATACCACAGGACTCGGAATGAATGCCTCTTGCACACTCGTCTATGACCTGCCTGCAGGACACAACTTCAAAACCTTCCGCGCCCTCTGCGGCTACGACTCCAGTTGCGACTCCGACAACCGCAGCACCACAGGCACCACCATGGAGTTCCTCTTCTATGTCAGCAAGAACGAACCTTATACCTTCGACCTTACCCAGTTGGGCTATGCGGCCACCGAACAAGTGCCTCTACACGATGTCTGGGCCAAGGAAGACTTGGGCACAGTATCGGGTACACTGACCACCACAGTGCCGAGTCATGGCGTGCGTCTGTTCCGGCTTGGCGACAACGTCTCCAGTGGCATCAAGGACGAGGTGAAACTTGAACCTGCCAAACAACAACGCAAAACGGCCATCTACGACCTGCAAGGACGAAGAGTGGCGAATCCGCAGCACGGAATATACATCATCGACGGTCAGAAAAAGGTTGTTCAATAACCTGCGACCTGGTTTGCGCGTCAAAAGAAGAGCGTCTTTCCCGAAAAACGCCCTTTGAAAGCATAAAAAATGTGATAAGCTTGGGCATTTCATGGAAATGTTGTAATTTTGCACCGCTTTTTGACAGCACAACGGGAATTGCGACCGTGAAAGGGTGGGGCAACCCACTGCCGCGGCTGAATTCTATAGGTGTGATGACGAATTAAGCATCAACTTAATTTAAAGTAACACAAAAAAACAATTACAAGAAAATGAAAGAAATTACATTGAAGGCTCAGTTGAGAACTGACCTCGGCAAGAAAGCAAGCCGCGATTTCCGTCGCGCAGGTAATGTGCCAGCCGTCATCTACGGTGTGGAGAAGGAAGAGAAGAATGGCAAGCAGGTTCCTGTAGCCAAGTCTATCCTTGTCAATGAGAAAGAACTCAACAAGGCAGTCTTCACTCCCAATGTCTATATCGTGAACCTCGACATCGAAGGCCAGGTGGTGAAGACCATCATCCAGGACCTGCAGATGGATTTCGTGAAGGACAACCCCGTACATGTTGACTTCTATCAGATCACTGAGGACAAGCCCATCGTCATGGAAGTTCCTGTCAAGCTCACTGGTCTGGCTGAAGGTGTGAAGGCCGGTGGTAAGCTCAATCTTAGCGTTCGCAAACTCAAAGTGAAGGGTCTCTACAACCAGTTGCCCGATGTGCTCACTATCGACGTTACTCCACTCGCTATCGGCAAGTCGCTCAAAGTGGCTGACCTGAGCTTCGACAATGTTGAGCTCGTAAGTCCTAAGGACGTAGTGGTTTGCGGTGTACGCATGACTCGTGCCGCACGTAGCGCTGCTGCTGAGCAGACTTCTGAAGAGTAAAACATAGGAAATGAAATATCTCGTTGTAGGCCTGGGAAATATCGGCGATGAATACGCTGGTACCCGCCATAACATAGGATTTAGAGTGTTGGATGCCTTCGCTGAGGCATCCAATGCTGTTTTTGAAGACAAACGATATGGCTTCGTGGCCCACACCCGAGTGAAAAACGCTGAGTTGGTGCTGCTCAAGCCCTCCACATACATGAACCTCAGCGGTATGGCCGTGAGGTACTGGCTCAACAAGGAGAATGTGGAGTTGGAGCGCTTGTTGGTCATCGTCGATGACCTGGCTTTGCCTTTTGGCAAACTGCGTCTGAAGGGCAATGGCAGCGACGGAGGGCACAATGGTCTGAAGAACATAGCCCAGTTGCTTGGCACCCAGCAGTATGCTCGCCTCAGATTCGGTATCGGCAACGACTTTCCGCAAGGCGCACAGGTTGACTTTGTGCTCAGTGGATTCTCCGACGAGGAATTGCAGGGCATGGACGAAAGGGTGAAGATGGCGTGCGAGGCAGTCAAGGCTTTCTGTCTTTCCGGCCTGACTTTCGCCATGAACCATTACAACAACAAATAGCAATCCCCATCCTCAATAACTCTTCAATAACCAATAACCCATAACCCTTCAATGGAAGCGCGACTTGATAAATGGCTTTGGGCGGCAAGAATCTTCAAGACCCGATCCATGGCGGCTGATGCCTGCAAGAATGGGCGTGTCAGCATCGGAGGAGTGAAGATGAAACCCTCCCGCATGGTGAAAGTAGATGAGGTGATACAGGTGAAGAAAGGACCGATCACCTATTCGTTCAAGGTGCTGCAAGCCATCCAAAACAGAGTGGGTGCCAAACTGGTGCCAGAGGTGATGGAGAATGTCACCACCCCCGACCAGTATGAACTGCTGGAGATGAACCGCATCAGCGGATTTGTGGACAGGGCAAGAGGCACAGGGCGACCTACCAAGAAAGAACGTCGCGACCTCGACGAGTTCATCGTTCCCGCTTTTCTCGGTGAGATGGACTTCGACCTGGACGACGACGATGACGAAGACGAAATGAACGGCTACGAGGACGATACCTTGTAGCCGTTCTTTCATTGACCATTTTTTTCATTGACCATTGACCATTGACCATTGACCATTTTTTTCATTGACCATTGACCATTGACCATTGACCATTTTTTCATTGACCATTGACTTCGCGGGGTACGCAGGCATCTTGCCTGCGATGATAAATTT
>CAMOWU010000072.1 GCA_946628545.1 uncultured Bacteroides sp.
ATGAATTATCTCCAAAGGTTGAGGATGTCTTTGTCGCCCCAGTAGAGGTGGATGTAGGAAGCGCGCAGGTTCTTATAATTATATATAGGTGTGCGGTTCTCAATGATTGTAGAATAGTGAAATTCGTGACCATTGAAGGAAAAAGGCTCGCCTTCGGTGGTTGTTCCTTCCCATTGTCGGTAGCCAAGGTGCAGGTGCATGTCCTGGAAGGTTGCATTTTGGCGCAGCACCCCAACCATGGGGTATTCCTGTCCGTCGATGCCTACGATATGGTCGCAAAGATACATCATGCCACCACACTCCGCCAGACATTTTCCTCCAGCCTCGATGTACTGGCTGACGCTCGCTTTCATTTCGCTATTCGACGATAATTCCTTGAGGAAAAACTCAGGATAGCCCCCTGGCAGATACAAGAAGTCGGTAGGTGGGAGTTGGGAGTCGGCGATAGGCGAGAAGAAAGTGATTGTTCCCAGTTCCCGAAGGCGGTCGAGATTCTCCAGATAAGTGAAGTTGAAGGCAGCGTCGCGTGCCACTGAGATGCGCAGAGGCTTGGGGCAGATGAGATGATTCGCACCCAAAGAAGGATCGGGGGAAAGCGCTGGCTTCTGATTGATTTCGGACTTTTGATGGCTCAGACTGATCAGTTGGTCGATGTCAACATGTTGCTCCACGGCATCGGCAGCTAATTCTATCAGCGCATTGATGCGTCGTTCGTTGTCGAGCGACAGTCCGAGATGTCGGGAGGGCATCTCCATCTCCTTAATGCGTGGAAGGCAACCCAAGCAGGGCACATTCGTGTCGTCACAAGCCTGCCTCAAAAAGGAAGCATGGCGTTCCGACCCCACTTGGTTGAAGATAACTCCTGCCACATGTATGTCTTTAGAGAAAGTTGCAAATCCATGAATGATGGCAGCCGCGCTGTAGGCCATACTGCGCGCGTTGACAATGAGAATCACAGGAAGATGGAGCAAGGCAGCCACTTCTGCCGAGCTGCCCTTGGCATGGTCGTAGCCATCGAAAAGCCCCATCACCCCTTCCACAACATTGATGCTGGCAGCATAGTGGGCATAGACCCGACGCAGGTGGTCGGGTGAGGTGAAGCGCGAATCGAGGTTGACCGAATCCACTCCAGCCGCTATCCGATGATATTGCGTGTCGATGTAGTCGGGTCCGCACTTGAAGGGGCGAATAGCATATCCTCGTCTGGAGAGTGCCCGCAGCAGGCCCACGGTCACAGTGGTCTTGCCGCATCCAGAATTGGTGGCTGCAATGAGGAAGGAGGAATAATTAGTCCTGGGTTTGCTTTGCATGGCTCTCTTTTGTCGTTTTTTCTATTTTTTTGCAAAGATATGAAAAAAAAGTAGTAACTTTGCAGCGCAATTGGTGATATTTTGGACTTAGGTTCAAGGTATAAAAGGGAATCAGGTGCAAGACCTGAACAGTGCCCGCTACTGTAAACTCCAGTTTTTCAGGAAAGAACAAAGATTGCCACTGAGAAATCAAGGATTTCAAGACTCAGCGAAAACACCCCTACAGGCAAATGTATAGTCCATTTCATTTGTCGGAAGGTTTTTCCCCATGTCTTCAAGTTCAAGTTTTTTTTGGGAAGGCGTTCTTCAGGAGTAAGTCAGGAAACCTGCCTTTTGCAAGAATATCTGATGCGCCTCGGGATCAGGGTTGCCGGATAAATTCGAAACAAACTATTTATTTTTTTTTTGTGAAAAGGATTGTATTGCTGCACGTATTGTGTGCATTCATGTGCCTGCGTTTGTCGGCACAGGTGTCAATCAGCGGTAAGGTGGTGGATGCTGGAACGGGACATGCCATTTCTGGTGTGAATATCCGAGTAGATAAGAGTATGCAAAAGTCGGTGACCAATGCCCAAGGCGAGTTCAGCATCAGCGGCCTTGCCGATGGTCGCCACACGCTGAGTTTCACCCATGTGAGTTATGAGCCTCAAAGCCGCAGCATAGAGGGGAGCAATGGACAGGTGCTGATCAGCATGAAAGAGAGCCACGTGAACATCAGTCAGGTGGTGGTGACAGGCACCGGCACCCATCATCGCCAGAAAGACTCGCCCGTGCCCGTTCAGGTTCTGACCCAACAGGAAATCGCCAATACCAATGCCAGCAGTGTGGAAGAAGCCTTGCAGGCACTCTCCCCCACTTTCTCATCGATGACGAACGGCATGGGTACGTTCCTTAATTTCAATGGTCTGGGCGACGATTATTTTGTCTTCCTGCTCAATGGGCGCCGAATCGCCGGCGATGATGTGTTCCAGCGCATCAATGTGAAGAACATCAAGCGCATTGAGTTGCTCAACGGAGCCTCTGGCACCCTTTATGGCACCAACGCCTTGGGCGGAGTGATCAACATCATCACCGACGACGCCAAGAACACCATCGCCGTGCAGAACGACACGAAGGTGAGGAGCAAAGGCAGGGTGACGGAAAGCGCCAATGTGGATGTGCAGAAAGGCAAAATAGGCAGTTACACCTCTTATCAATACGACCGCGCAGACAGTTGGCAGTTATCGCCCTACGAGGAGAAGAAAGGCGAACTGACAGAGACCGAGAAAATCGCCTCAGCCGGCTTCCACTCCCATGCCATCAGTGAGCGTCTGACCTTCGATGCCACCGACCGCCTGAACTTCTATGCCTCGGGCAACTACTACCGCAACCAGACCGACCGTCCTTCCGCCGTCTATTCCTACGACGTGGACCACGAGACCTACGGCTATGCCGCTGGTGCGAAGTTGCTGCTGACGAACGGCAATTTCCTCACCGCCGACTTCAACACCGACATCTCCAACAGCCGCTACGACTATTTCAAGGCCAGCGGGGGATACGAGGCAGGCGACAAGGTGCTGAGGAAACGCACCCGCTACCACAACGCCACGGTCAAAGGCATCTTCAACTTATCGAAGAACAACAAGTTGAGTGTGGGTTCGGAGTTCATCTTCAACGCCTTGAAAAGTGTGTCGGACAACATAGACAAAGAGACAGACAACACGATAGCCTTTTTCGCCCAGGACGAGATCACGATTCTTCCTCAGTTGCAGGCCCTTGTAGGTATCCGCTATCTCTACCACAATGTGTTCGGCAGCCATGCCACTCCCAACGCATCGCTGATGTACACGCTCGGTCCCGTCATCCTCCGCGCCAACTACGCAGCAGGCTACAGAGCCCCGTCGCTCAGTGAGGTCTATGCCACCGACATCGCCAAGACGACCGACCGCATGACCATCGGCAATGAGGACCTGAACCCCGAGAAGAACAACTATTTCGGATTCAATGCCGAGTACAACTACCGCTGGCTGTCGCTGTCGGGTAATGTGTTTTTCAACGATGTCCGCGACATGATTGACTATGCCACCATCGCCAAAGGCGACCAAGCCATGGAGCAGTACGGTCATCAGACCGTTCGCCAGCGCCAGAACATCAACCACGCCCGACTCTTTGGCACCAACATCAGCGTCAACGCCTACATGGGCTATGGCTTCACGGTCAGAGGTGCTTTCAGTTACCTTGACGCCAAGGACAAAGACACCGACCTCCCCCTCGACAAGACCATCAAGAACTCCTGGACAGTGGGTTTGCAATGGGCACACAGTTGGGGCAAATACTCCCTCAACGCGGGCCTCAACGGACGCATCTACAGCCGCCGCTTCTCCGAGACCTATGGCTACGCCCCTCATTATAGCCTTTGGGACCTGAACACACGCCACACCATCAACCTGAAAAAGTTCACCTTGGAACCAGGTATCGGTGTGGAGAACTTCTTCAACTGGATCGACGACCGTCCCTACAACAGCAACTACGCCACGCTCAATCCAGGCCGCACCATGTATGTAAGCCTGAAGGTGAGGTTCAAAGACTAACCTATATACATATAGAAACATATATGCCAATACAACAATACAAACATACACAAATATAAAGAACCTCTGACACAAGAGAATAAAAGTTGACATTGCATATTCAAATGAATTCTATTCAACGACATATCACCTCCTCTATTCAACGACATATCACCTTCTGGATGATGCTGTGCATGATGACCACGGTCTGCCAATCAGTCTCCGCCCAGACACCCAAACAGGGGACAAAAGGCGCCGACAAGGAACTGAGTCTCGACGAGGTGGTGGTCACTGGCACAGGAACAGAGCACACACTGAAGAACGCTCCCGTCCAGACCGAAGTCATCTCAGGCAAGAGCCTGAGCCACTTTGCCGGCAAGAGTCTGGAGGAGATGCTGGGTATGCTCACCAGTTCCTTCGACTTCAACGAAGGCGACATGGGCAGCCAGATGCAGATGAACGGACTGGGCAACAACTACATCCTCATCCTCATCGACGGCAAGCGCATCCATGGCGATGTGGGAGGCGAGAACGACCTCGGACTCATCGACCCCCACAACATCGAGAAGATCGAGATTGTGAAAGGAGCCTCCTCCGCCCTCTATGGCAGCGACGCCATAGCCGGTGTGGTCAACATCATCACCAAGAAGCACAGAGACGAGGGGCTGTTTCTGGAAAACACCACCCGTGGTGGCAGTTATGGCGACCTTCGCCAGCACAATGGCATCGGACTGAGTTGGGGACGCTGGAGCAGTTATACCAACTTCCAGTTGCAACATACCGACGGTTGGCAGAACACCTCGACCGAAGCCCCCTCGCAGACCGAGTTTCTCATCACCGACTCCAGGAACAAGACCGTCAATCGCTACACCAACTACCAGATAGCCGAGCGTCTGACCTTTGCCGCCAGCAAGGACTTGGAACTCTATGCCGAGGGCAGTTGGTATGCCAAGCATATCTACCGTCCCTGCGGAAAGTACGCATCGACCGATGTGACCACCTACGACTTCAAGTACAAGAACGCCTCCGCCGCCGCAGGTGGAAGATGGAAACTCAACTCGACCGACGTGCTGACCCTCGATGTGGATTGGAACCGCCATGCCTATTACTACGACTTCACCGACACCACGCTGACCGACGGTTATATCCACGGTACTTTCACCCACTACTACCCCTACTTTCCCGGCCAGGATCAGTTGCAGAGCGACCAGCAAAGAACGATGGCGCAATTCAAGGGTGTCTTTGCCCTTCCCTACGACAACAGGCTGAGTGCTGGAGCCGAATGGCGCTACGATTGGCTGAAAGCCCCCATGCGCGTGGATGGCGGCAAGGCCACCGACAACACAGGCGCCCTTTACGTTCAAGACGAGTGGAACGGCCTGTCAGGACTGAACATCACCGCCGGCCTGCGTTTCAACCACAACCAGCAGTTTGGTTTCCGTCTGACTCCCAAGGTGTCGGCCATGTACCGTCTGGGTGACGCCTGGCGGCTGCGCGCCTCCTGGAGCCAAGGATTCAAGACCCCCACCCCCAAGGAACTGCACTACCGCTATGTCCGTCAGATGAGCGGCACCTATCTCTACTTGGGCAACACCGACCTCAGCCCCCAGAAGAGCAATTACTACAGCGCAGGGGTGGAATACACCCATCACGGTCTGTCGGTCACCGCCACGGGCTACTACAACGACGTAAAGGACATGATTGCCCTGGTGACCATACCGAACTACGACGCCCCCGAAGAACTCTATCTACAGTACCAGCCCATCAAGACCCGCCAGTATAAGAACCTGGAAACCGCCAAGACCTATGGTGTGGATCTATCTGTCCGCTACACGCTACAAGATTTCAGTTTCGGCCTGGGCTACAGTTATCTCGACACCGACGCCAACATCTACGACACCAATCATGAAGTGATGAAGAAGGTGACCATCGATGGTATGGCCCACCACAAAGGCAACCTGTTTGCCACATGGACCCATCAGTTCAATTCCTCCTACCGTTTGGGCGTGGGAGTGTATGGCAAGATGTCCACCAAACGCTATTACCAGATCAACGGCAATGGAAAAGGCTACAATATCTGGAAGCTGACCACCACCCACGACTTCGCAGGCAAGAGAGGTCTGACATACCGGCTTGAGGCAGGCATCGACAATGTGTTCAACTATGTCGATCGCACCTACCACGGGCTGCACCTGGGTACCACAACCCCAGGAACCACCCTTTTCGCCTCATTCAATATTCGTTTCAGTCAAGGCAAAAAAACCAACACAAAGTTTAATCATTCTATCAATTCAAACAATTATGAAGAAAATTAAGTATTTGATGCTTGCCATGATCGCAATCTTGGCAACAGTGGGCTTCACAGCCTGCAGTGATGACGATGATGATAACGACGCCAATGTGGTTCGTTATCAGAACGCAGTGAACAGCACCGTGTCTAACAGCAAGAAGAGCAACAAGGCCATCCTTCTGGTAGCCTTTGGCTCTACTTGGCAGCAGGCCTACGATGCCTTCGACGAGACCGTATCCGCCTACAAGAGCGCATTCCCCGGCTACGATGTCTATCTCTCTTTCTCTTCAGCCATCTGTATCAACCGCGCCGCTGCCGGTGAGAACGTGGCTCCACGCAACTTCTACGCTCCCTACTACTGGCTGAAGGCTTTCGCCAACGTGAAGTACAGCGAGATTGTGGTTCAGTCGCTCCAGGTGATTCCAGGTGAGGAATACACCCGTGTGATCAACTACATCAAGGACTTCGCCAACAACTCCGACGGCGACATTGATGATGAGTATCTGTCGAAAGTGACCATTAAACTCGGTGTGCCCCTTCTTCAGGATGCTGAAGCCGATGTGGAGGCAGTGGCCAAGGCCCTCGACAAGAACTACTCGAGCTATGCCAAGGACAACATCTTCGCATTCATGGGTCATGGCAACCCCGACTCCTACGACACCTACAAGGCCAACATCCGCTACACCCAGTTGGAAGAGGCCCTTCAGGCCATCAACCCCAACTACTTTGTAGGCACAGTGGATATGGCAGAGAACTTCAAGACCGATGTTCACGAGCGCATGATGGCCAACGGCCTAACCAGCGGTAAGGTGTATTGCCACCCATTGATGTCGATTGCCGGCGACCACGCCCACAACGACATGGCTGGCGACGACGACGCCTGGGACAACGGTTACGAAACCAATGAAGAAGGAGAAGTGGAAGACACCTCTTGGAAGAAGTATTTTGCCCGCCACGGATATGAGTGCAACGACAACACTCAGATTGTAAAGGGTCTGCTCGAGGTGAAGGATGTTCGCCAGATTTGGATGAACCACACCAAGGACGCCATCAACGGCGAAGCCCTCGACTTCTATCATTCCAAGAACCCAGAGTAAATTTAATCTAACTGATCATTGCAGGGTGGCGGACTACAGCGAGTATGCCCGCCGCCCTCTGTTTTTTCAGCCGGTAGATTCTTCTTTTCCCATAGAAAAATTGTATCTTCGCATCACGTTCTAAATTATCTCCATCATGAGCAGCAAGCAAATCACCATCGTAGGTATAGGTCCCGGCAGTGCCGACGACATCACTCCAGCCGTAGTCAACGCAGTCAAGTCGGCCGATGTCGTGGTGGGCTATAAATATTATTTCCAGTTCATCGAGCCATGGGTTTCCTCTACCTGCCAATGCATCGACACCGGCATGAAGAAAGAGCGTGAGCGCGCCCTTCAGGCTTTTGAGTATGCCGAGCAGGGAAAACGAGTGGTGGTGATCAGCAGTGGCGATGCCGGTATCTACGGCATGACCCCTCTCATCTACGAGATGAAGCGCGAACGCCAGTCGGATGTCGAGATTGTTTCCCATCCAGGCATCAGTGCCTTTCAGAAAGCCGCCTCATTGCTTGGCGCTCCTATCGGACATGACTTCTGCATCATCTCCCTCTCCGACCTCATGACCCCCTGGTCAACCATAGAGCGCAGGATCAAGGCAGCGGCAGACGCCGACTTCGTCACCGCCGTCTATAACCCCCGCAGCCATGGCCGCTACTGGCAACTGCCCCGTCTGAAGGAGATTTTCCTGAAAGTGCGATCCCCCAAGACCCCTGTGGGCTATGTCCGTCATGCAGGGAGAGACGAGCAAGAGGTGCATCTCACCACCCTTCAGGAGTTCGACCCCGAAGATGTGGATATGTTCACCGTCGTCATCATCGGCAATTCGCAAAGCTACGCATGGAATCAGACCTTCATCACTCCCCGAGGCTACTACCGCGACAGCGATGACCGCGACGCCAAGAACAAAGGCCAGGCCATCATGATGGACAGTTTCCGCACCATTTTGGGCGAGTTGTCGCATTCCGACATTCCCTTGTGGCGACTGTGGCCCCTGCTTCACGCCATCCACACCACCGCCGACTTCGAGATGGAGCACCTCCTCTATAGTGATGAATGCGCAGTGCCCACCCTCTTCGAAGCCATCAGAGACGGACGTCTCAACACCATCATCACCGACGTCACGATGGCAGCCAGCGGTATCCGCAAAGCCGCTTGCCAACGCTATGGCATCGATGTGAAATGCTATTTGCACGATGAGCGCGTCGCCTCCATGGCCACGGCAGAAGGCATCACCCGCACCCAAGCCGGCATTCGTCTCGCCGTGGAAGAGCACCCCGGTGCCCTCTTCGTCTTTGGCAACGCCCCCACCGCCTTGATGGAACTCTGCGAACTCATGCGCCGTGGCAAAGCCTGCCCTATAGGCATTGTGGCCGCTCCAGTGGGTTTTGTTCATGTCTGCGAATCGAAGTACATGGTCAAGAGTTTTTCTTCCGTTCCCAAACTGATCATCGAAGGCAGGAAAGGCGGCAGCAACATCGCCGCCACGCTGGTCAACAGCATCCTCTCCTTCGACGACGCCCAACAACTCAAACCAGGCCGCGATGTGTAATCATTTTATCGTCATCGGTATCGACGACAACGAGAACCAGTGGTTTGCCCCGAAAGTGGAGACCATGATTCGCTCCCACCGCGTCTTTTCGGGTGGCAAGCGTCATCATCAACTTGTCCAGTCGCATCTGCCAGCCGACCATGAGTGGATAGACATCACCGTGCCCCTGGACGATGTGTTCCGCCGCTATCAATTCCACGACGAAACGATTGTGGTGTTTGCCTCAGGCGACCCTTTGTTTTTTGGTTTCGCCACCACCATCCAGCGCATTCTGCCCGAAGCACGTATAGAGTTGGTTCCCCACTTCAACAGTCTTCAGACCCTTGCCCACCGCATCCTCCTGCCCTACCATGACCTGCGCACCGTGTCGCTGACGGGTCGTCCCTGGCATGAGTTCGATGCCGCACTGATAGAGCAAGCCCCAAAAATCGGTGTGCTCACCGACGCCCAGCACACCCCTTCCGCCATTGCCTCCCGCATGCTTCACTACGGTTACGACAACTACGAGATGGCGATTGGCGAGCATTTAGGCAGTGATTCGGAAACGGTCATCGACCATCTCACTTTGCAAGAAGTGACACACACCACCTTCTCCCGTCCCAACTGCCTCATTCTCAAGCGCACAAACCCTATACCCATCTATTCCTTCGGCATACCCGACCATTTGTTCAGTGTTTTGGAAGGTCGTCCGCAGATGATCACCAAATTCCCCATACGGCTGCTCACCCTTTCCGCCCTCGACCTGCCCCGCCGCACCAGTCTGTGGGACATCGGCTTCTGCACGGGAAGCGTGTCTATCGAGGCCCGTCTGCTCTTTCCCCATCTGCATATTGCCGCTTTCGAGATTCGTCGTGAAGGCAGAGCGTTGATGGAAGAGAACAGCATCCGTTTCCATGCCCCAGGCATACAAGCCTTCATCACCGACTTCATGGACATCGATGCCAGCACACTGGTGGACGAGGAAGGACTACCCATTCCTTCACCCGATGCCATTTTCCTCGGTGGTCACGGCGGCAACCTGTCCGACATGCTGGTCCAATGCCATCGTCACCTCCAGGTGGGCGGTGTGTTGGTCTATAATTGTGTGGACCCCCAGAGCATCCATGATCCCCGCATCCGCAAGGACAGCGAAGAAATATTCCTCCAGCGCACCCGTTCACTCGGCATGCAAGTAGAGGAACCCTTGTGCGCCACCATCAACAACTACCATCCCATCCATATACTGAAAGCCACTAAGATATGAGAATCGCCATTGTAGCCTCATCCCTTCAGAGCGAGCAAGTCGCCCATCAGATTGCAGACTTGCTCGACACAGACACACCTATCATCACCCGTCAGGACGTCCAGAACGACTTCCATGCCTACGATGCCTACATCTTCATCGGTGCCTTGGGTATCTGCGTGCGAACCATTGGTCCTTTGGCAACCGACAAACACACCGATCCCGCCGTGGTCTGCGTGGATAGCACAGGACGTCAAGTCATCTCTGTGCTGAGCGGGCATATTGGAGGCGCCAACGACCTCACGCTTCAAGTCGCCTCCTTGCTGGGAGCCACCCCCGTCATCACCACCCAGTCCGACAATCTGGGCCTATGGGCAATCGACACCCTTGCCGAGCGTTTCCACTGGACTTTGCTTGACGACGCCGACATGAACAGAGTCATCTTCGCCTTTATCAACCGTCGGCCTGTAGCCCTTCTGCTCGATGTTCGCGACAAGGGCACCGACTATCTGGAGAGCACGAGGCCTGAACATGTGCAGATTGTCAGGTCGTTGGACGAGGTGGATGGGAAGTTTGAGGCAGTGATTGTCGTGTCGCCATTTGTGAAAGAGGCTTCACCCCACCCCTGCCCCATTCCCGACGTTCCGTCGCCTACCCGTAGCCTTTCCCCTAAAATGGGAGGGGAGTTGCCTTGCATTCAGTTCATACCCAAAGTGTTGACTGTTGGTATTGGACTGGCGCATCAGGCGGGACCTGTGGAAGGCATCATTCAAGCCATCAACGACACCGTGCGGCAGTCTGGCATCTATCCCGTAGCCAAGGAATACTGCACCATCGACGTGAAAGCCGACGAGCCAGTCATCCAGGAACTGCAGCGACACACCCCCGTTCGCTTTTTCACTGCCGAGCAGTTGTCCAAGATAGATGTCCCCACCCCTTCCGCGGTGGTCGCACAGCATGTAGGCACCCCTTCTGTCAGTGAAGCAGCCGCCATATTGGGTTCCAATCATGGTCGTCTGTTACTGCCCAAGCAAAAAGGCAAGGATTTCACGGTGGCAGTGGCTATCGACCCCGCCCATCTTCGTGAAGGCCACATTGAGATTGTCGGTGCAGGTCCAGGCGACCCCGATTTGATTTCCGTACGAGGCAGACGTATGTTGGAACGCGCCGACCTCATCCTCTATGCCGGTTCGTTAGTTCCCCGTGAGCTCACCCTATGCGCCAAAGCCGGAGCCACGGTGCGTTCGTCCGCAGGCATGGACCTTGACGCCCAATGCGCACTGATGAAGCAGTTCTACGACCAAGGCAAGTTCATCGTCCGCCTCCACACCGGCGACCCCTGCATCTTCGGAGCCATTCAGGAGCAGATGGCCTACTTCGATGCCCACCAGATGTCCTATCACATCACTCCAGGCATTTCCTCCTTTTTGGCAGCCGCTGCTGAATTGCGATCACAATTCACCATTCCCGAACGCTGTCAGACCATCATTCTCACCCGCGGTGAGGGGCGCACTCCGATGCCAGAGAAAGAGAAACTGCACCTGTTGGCCCGTAGCCAAAGCACGATGTGCATTTTCCTCAGCGCCTCCATCGTGGATGACGTGCAGAACCAATTGCTTCAGGAATATCCGCCAGAAACTCCCGTAGCCGCCTGCTACCACTTGACCTGGCCCGACCAGCGCATCTATCGAGGACAGCTCAAAGACTTGTCCAGCCTCGTCAAGGACAACCACCTGACACTCACCACCATGATTGTGGTGGGCGAGGCCATCGACAACCGTTCCCACACCTCCCTGCTCTACGACAAGCATTTCACCCATCTCTTCCGTCAGGGAAAATAGATCTTATTCCGACAGCCCCCCACTCTTAATTTCTTAACTCTTAATTTCTTAACTCTTAATTCTTAACTCTTAACTAAAAAGATGCTCATCATCGGAGGCACCACAGAAGGCAGAAAAGCAGTAGAGACCCTTGACCAAGCCGGCAAGCCTTTCTACTATTCCACCCGAGGCGACGAACAGCACGTCACCTCCCCCCACGCCATACGTTTGGTGGGTGGTATGGATGCCGATGAGATGACGGAGTTCTGTCGTTCGCATGGCATTCGTCTCATCATCGACGCCTCCCATCCCTTTGCGGTGGGCGTCCACCAAAACGTGTCCGCTGCCGCTCGTGCTCTTGGTCTGCCCGCCATCCGCTACGAACGGCTGTATCCCCCCAAAGACCCGTCAGTGGTCTGGTGTGCAGACTATGCAGACGCCATCCGACGGCTCCAAGACGACCACATCAAGAGGCTGCTGGCACTCACAGGCGTCCAAACGATTGAGAAACTGCGTCCCTTCTGGCAGACCCACGAGACTTGGTTCCGCATTCTTCCGCGCCAGTCATCCCTTGCCATCGCCCAGTCCCAGGGTTTTCCCACCCATCATCTCATTGATTACCCCGACGACCAGATGGAGGAAATCCTTCCCGACGCCATTCTCACGAAGGAAAGTGGAGAGAGCGGTGGCTACCAGCAGAAAATCGATCAAGCCCATGCGTTGGGCATCCCTGTTTATGTTGTAGAACGCCCATCGTTGCCCGCTGGTTTTCATCTCTGCAACGGACCTCACGGGCTGCGCTTGCTCGTGCAGCGTTTCGTCCCCGACTTCTTCGACCTTCATACAGGACTCACCACAGGCACCTGCGCCACGGCAGCAAGCATCGCAGCCCTGACCCGCCAATCGACCGTTCAGGTCCGCATACCCGATGGTGAGGACATCCCTGTCTGCATCCATCAGATAACCGGCGACACCGCCACCGTCATCAAGCCCGCCGGCGACGACCCCGACCTCACCGATGGTCTGGAGATCCAAGCCCGTGTGAGGACCTTTCCTCAAGCAACGCTTCAAGGCGATGATCGCATCATCATCAGAGGCGGTCAAGGCGTAGGCACCGTGACCCTTCCTGGCCTTGGTTTGCCAGTCGGTTCACCCGCCATCAACCCAGTCCCACAAGAGATGATCCGCACCAACCTCCTTCCGCTCCTGCATGACGGTGAGGCAGCAGAAGTCACCATCTCCGTTCCCCAAGGCGCAGAGATAGGAGCCCGCACCTTCAATCCCCGTATCGGAGTGCAAGGCGGCATCAGCATCATCGGCACCAGTGGTATCGTTCAGCCTTTCTCCAATGAGGCACGCATCGAGAGCATCCGCCGCGAGATGTCTGTGGGAGTGGCTACAGGTGCCGGCCGCATCGTCATCAACAGCGGTGCCAAGAGCGAACATTTTCTCCACGCCTACTACCCCCACCTGCCCCTGCAATGCTTCGTGCACTACGGCAACTTCATTGGTGAAGCCATCCGTTTTGCCCATGAGTTGGACGTGCGTCACCTCACTCTCGGTCTGATGATTGGCAAGGCAGTAAAACTGGCAGAGGGGCACCTCGACACCCACAGCCACAAGATCACGATGAACCTCGACTTCATCCGTCAGCTCGCTCAGGAAGCAAGCGTCAGCATCCCCGCTCTCGATGGTCTCAACATGGCCCGCGAACTGTGGGACATACTGTCGGCAGACGCCATGCAACGCTTCGCCACTGTCATCATCCGCCACTGCCACGAGCATTGCGACCCCCTTCTACCCAATGGCAAACTCGATATTCTCTTGATTTCAGAAAACGGACAAATACTCACCCAACAATGAAAAGATATAGCTTCATATTGACCGCTTGCATGGTCGTCCTGCTGTCCTGTCAGCATCCATCTTCCAACAAGCCACAGACCACGGCGGCATCCGATACGTCAGTCAGTTCCGCAGCTTTCGACAGCATCCATTACGCCAAAGGCTTCAAGGTGGAACGTCACGACGGTTGGTGCCTTCTTGAGGTTTCCGATCCCCAGGATGCCCGCAAGACCAAAGACACCTATCGTTTCGCCTTGGTGTCTAAATCCGATGCCGACGTTCCTTCGGGCCTTCCCCGCATCCAAGTGCCAGTCAGGAATGTAATCTGCACCACGACCCTGCAGCTCAGTGGTTTTCTCAAGCTCCATGCCCTCGACCACATCAGTGGTATCATGAGTGCCAAACGCCTCTTCTCGCCCGAGCTCAAGCAACGAATAGAAGAAGGTAAAATCGTGAAGGTAGGCAAGGAAGGCAACTTCGACACCGAACTCATCCTCGCCTCCCAACCCTCCGCCATTCTGGTTTCGTTGTCCAAGCGCGGTGGTTTTGACAAACTCGAAGACCTGGGTTTTCCACTCATTCCCTATATGGGTTATCAGGAGACCTCTCCCCTGGCTCAAGCCGAATGGATCAAGTTCGTTGGTTTGCTGACGGGCCAGGAGTCGGCATCCGACAGCATCTTCCACCGTATAGAGCAGAGTTATCTCTCAGCCAGAGATTCGCTCAAGGCCTTTGTCCAATCCACCCAGGCTGATCAATCCCAAGCATCAAGCGACCCAGCAAGCGCTAGGCCTCCTTTTGTGCTTTATGGCAAACTTCACGGTGACAACTGGTATGCCATGGGTGGCGGCAGTTTCATCTCCCAGATTTGCTCCGATGCCGGTGCCTTCTATTTCATGGCAATCGACAGTCGTTCGGGTGGCATCAACCTCGACTTCGAATACGTCTATTCCATGGCGAGCGATGTGGATTTCTGGGTGGTTCAGAACAAGGACCGTGAGCCACTTACCTACAGTTCATTGGCTGAAGAAGACGCCCGCTATGCCGATTTCCGTCCTTGGAAAGAACGCCGCATCATCTGTTGCGACATGAGTCAGACCCCCATCAACGAACTCTCCCCCATGGAGCCCGACACCATCCTCCTCGACTTCATCCATGCCATCCATCCCGGCTACCTCAAGGACTACCATCCTAAGTATTATCAAATCCTTCAACATTAGCCAATAAGAAGTCGGCCTGAAGGGCCAATATCACTTAGCCCAGGGCAACGCCCTGGGAAGGTTGCCCCTTCGGGGCGCACTTGCCAAAGTATTATCAAATCTTCGGCCAATAAATCACATGTTGCGTCCACCGCAACCAACCAATATCCCACATGTAGGGACGCGACGTGTCGCGTCCGCCGCAACCAACCAATATAGAAGCCAATAACGACATGAAAATTCGTTTCTCTCTCATCCTGATTCTCCTGGTGGTGTTTTTCCTGCTCAACATCATCATCGGCACCGTGAGCATACCCCTCACAGAAGTGGTTGACACACTTTTCGGTTCTGGATCGCAAGCCACTGAGGTGTCGCGCAACATCATCCTCAAGTCTCGCCTTCCCCAGGCCGTCACCGCCTTGGCAGCAGGTGCCGGTCTGTCCATCAGTGGTTTGCAGATGCAGACCATCTTCCACAATCCCCTTGCCAGTCCATCCGTCCTTGGCATCAGCAACGGAGCGTCCTTGGGTGTGGCGCTTGTGGTGTTGCTCTCCGGTAGCATAGGTGGTGTGGCGCTCAGCAGTCTTGGCATTGCCGGCAACGCCCTGCTTATCGTCTCCGCCATCATCGGTTCGTTGTCTGTCATGGCGTTGATATTGGCCATATCGCAGCATGTGAAAGGCAACGCCACGTTGTTGATTATCGGTGTGATGATTGGTTATGTAGCGACTGCCATTATTGGCGTATTGAAGTATTTCAGTAATGAAGAAGATATCCGTGCCTACGTCATTTGGGGGTTGGGTAGTTTTTCTCGCGTCAGTGCTGGTCAGGTGTGGTTGTTTGTGGGTTGCATGGCAGTTCTGACTCCTTTAAGCATGCTATTGGTGAAGACGATGAACCTGTTGTTGCTTGGCGACCAATATGCACAGAACTTAGGTTTGAACATCTCCCGCGCCCGTTTGTTGGTCATCAGTTGTTCGGGCATCATGGTGGCTATCGTCACCGCCTACTGCGGCCCTATCATGTTCCTTGGATTGGCGGTACCTCACCTTTGCCGTGCCCTTTGGCATACCAACGACAATCGTGTGCTCATGCCCGCGAGTGCCCTGACGGGGTCAGCGTTGGCTCTTGTCTGCAACCTCATCGCCCGCATGCCAGGAATGGAAGGCGCCTTGCCTGTCAATTCCGTCACAGCTTTGATAGGCGCCCCCATTGTGGCGTCAGTGCTGTATCGCCAGAAGACGGACCTCATGTGAGCCATTGACCATTTATTTCATTGACCATTGACCATTGACCATTGAACATTGGCTTCGCCTAAAATGCTCACGCTCGGCATAGCTCAAGCAAGCTTGGCTCTGCACTCGCTTAATCGCATTTTTGACCATTGGCTTCGCCTAAAATGCTCACGCTCGGCATAGTTCAAGCAAGCTTGGCTCTGCTCTTGCTTAATCGCATTTTTGACCATTTATTGCATTGACCATTGGCTTCGCCTAAAATGCTCACGCGGGGTACGCAGGCATCTTGCCTGCGATGATGAATTGCGCGTCTTCCAGACGCGTCGCAGGCAGGATGCCTGCGTACCCTTCACCTCATGTCTAAAGTACCTCAATCCTCAATAACAATAACCATTAACTACCCCCCTCAATAACCAATAAACCTTCAACTCAACTTTAGCAAATGCGCCGCACGGCAAAATGCCGTTAGGCATGAGAGATTGTAGCCAGCCATACAGCTACCCCGTAG
>CAMOWU010000073.1 GCA_946628545.1 uncultured Bacteroides sp.
CTGAAAAAAACGATTACCCACTCATGTAGGCTGTTTTTCCGTAGAAGCGGGAGAATGGATGCTTTCATTGCCCTTGTGAAAGGGCGGGCGCAGGGCTCATCGTCGAAAGTGTGCATGAATAGGCAAGAAAATACAGGCAGGAAAATTTGGTGGTTTCCGAAATTATTGCTAATTTTGCGCCCCAATTCGGTGTGAGCGCGTGCTCTCAGCGTTGGAATGACAGAGAGGCGAGACGATTTGTCACTGACTGTCATGAAGTTGCGGTCGAGGTCGCCAAGTGAGGGCAAAATCCTCAACTTGCCTTTGCCAAGCACTAAAAAAAGCAAAAAAATAACTGCCAAATAGCCAAAATGGCAGAAATCGAAGTGTGTTGGAACACTTTTTGTTGTATAAAATTACGTATGCGTTTCATGTCATAACGTCATTCATCAAGATGTCAGGCATCTGGCCTGTAAGACCGTAAGCGCCTTTTTAGGATGTGCATGGAATGATGAGATGGAATGTGTTATCGAGATAAAAGAATCAAGTATTAACAGTTTTTATAGCTCAAGCCAATCATGAGAGAGTTAAAAATCAACTACGGTATCACCGACCGTACCAACGAATCTGTCAACAAATATCTTACCGAGGTCAACAAGAAGGAGATGATTTCTCCCGAACAGGAAGTTGAACTCGCACAACGCATACGTAAGGGAGACCAGAAGGCAGTGGCTCAACTCGTGGAGGCCAACCTCAGATTCGTCGTGTCTGTGGCCAAGCAGTACCAAAACCGCGGTATGCCACTTTCCGACCTCATCGAGGAGGGCAACCTCGGACTGATCAAGGCCGCCAACATGTTTGACGAGACTCGTGGATTCAAGTTCATCAGCTACGCTGTGTGGTGGGTGCGCCAGGCTATTCACCAGGCTCTTGCCAACAACGGCAATATGGTGAGACTTCCGATCAACAAGTCTGCCATGCTTTCCAAGATATTCTCCTATATGGCCCAGTTCTATCAGGACAACGAGCGCGAGCCATCTCCAACAGAGATTTCCGAGGCCCTGGGCTTCACAGAGGAGCAAGTGCGCTCAGCCATGGGATTCGACGGACGAAGCATCTCCATCTCCACCCCGCTCGGAGGTGACTCCGACAACGGAACGATGGAGGACACCATGAAGTCGGAGATTCAGGACACCGACCATGGCATGGACCGCGAGTCGCTCATGACCGACATCCGCAACGTGTTGATGACCCTGGCGCCACGTGAGCGCAAGATCGAAATGATGTTCTTCGGCATCGGACAGCCTGCTTGCTCAGCCACCGACGTGGCCAACGAGCTGCACCTCACTCGTGAGCGTGTGCGTCAGGTGCATGAGAAGAACCTCAAGAAACTCAAGAGCAACCCACAGGTTTGCAAAATGCTCCAGAAATACCTGGGCAGCTAAACAACAGGTCGCGCGGGGAGGATAGAAAGCCCTCCCCGACGTGACGTTCCTTGACACGAGGAAACTGAAAGTCTATGCCGTCTGGCAAAGCGAATGCCATGATGATTCTCAGAGATTATTGTTGACCAAGATGCGCCACAGGGATGTCTTGTGGTCTTTTTGATGTGTCTCCGTGAGGGAAAGCACGGAGGATGAAGTACCATGCCATCAGGTCTTTGTGGCCATGATGATTCTCAAAGTCTATCTAAATATCACAGTTGAACAATTAAAACATGAAGAACTATGAAAGAATTCAAGATCAGTAACGCCATCACCAATCGTTCGAATCTCTCGCTCAACCTCTATCTTTCCGAGGTCAACAAGATCCCTATGATCACGCCCGAAAGAGAGGTGGAGCTGGCTCAGCGCATACGCAAAGGCGACGAGAAGGCACTCGAGGAACTCGTGCTTGCCAACCTCCGATTCGTTGTCTCTGTGGCCAAGGACTACCAGTTCTCTGAGATGCCCCTCGAAGACCTCATTGAGGAAGGCAACAGTGGACTTATCAGAGCCGCCAATATGTTTGACGAGACGATGGGATTCAAGTTCATCAGTTATGCCGTGTGGTGGATTCGCCAGTCCATCCACCAGGCTATTGCCAACTCGGGCAAGACCATCCGCCTTCCGGCCAACAAGAACGCCATCTTGTCGAAGATACAGTCTTTCACACGCGAGTTCTACCAGCAGAACGAGCGCGAGCCATCGCCTGCCGAGGTGGCTGAGGCTTTGTCGCTGACAGAGGAACAGACAGCGACCGTCATGAACTATAATGGACGTTGCACCTCCTTGTCCACACCGCTTGGCGACGACTCCGACAGTTCCACACTGGAGGAGCACATACCCTCTACAGTCGATAGCACCGACAGCACCATGGAGCGCGAGTCGTTGCAAGCCGATATCATCGCTGTGCTCAAGACCCTCTCGCCCCGCGAGTGCCGCATTGAGATGATGGTCTTTGGCATTGGTCAGCCAGCTTGCTCCACAGCCGACGTCGCCTTCAAGCTCAACCTCACCCGTGAGCGTGTGCGCCAGGTGCATGAGAAGAGCCTTAAGAAACTGAGAAACAACCCAGCTGTCTTCACTTTGCTGCAGAAGTACCTTGGCAGCTGAGCAATATAGATTGGAAGCGGTATGGGAGCAATGGCTCCCATACCGCTTCCGGGTTTGTATTTGGCTCTTTTTCTAGAGGCTCTAGATTTTCTAGATTTTCTAGATGCTCTAGATATTCTAGATATTCTAGATTTTCTAGATGATATATTTGAGCACGAAGAGTACAGCGAGGATATACATCACTATCGACAGTTCCTTGGCTTTGCCCGTGAGCACCTTGATCAACACGTAGGACAGCAGTCCCAGCACGATTCCTTCGGAAATGGAGTAGGCGAAGGGCATCATCACCATGGTGATGAAGCAAGGTATAACCTCTGTGAAGTCGGTCATCTTGATGTTCTTCATGGTCTCCACCATCATTACTCCTACGATCACCAAAGCACTGGTAGTGGCAGCAGCAGGGATAAGGAGGAAGATGGGTGAGAAGAATAAAGACGCAAGGAAGAACATGGCTACCGTGAAGGACGTCAGACCTGTTCGGCCGCCTTCTGCAATACCTGTTGTGCTCTCCACGTATGTGGTCACAGTGGAGGTGCCGAGCAATGCGCCGCAAGTGGTGCCGATGGCATCGGCCATCAATGCCTGGTTGATGTGGTTGATCTTTCCGTCTTTGTCAACCATACCTGCTTTCGCTGAAGCTCCGATCAGCGTGCCAAGAGTGTCGAACAAGTCCATGAAGACAAGCGTGAAGACAATGATGATGTAGTTCACGTCAAATTCCAGCAGTTTGGAGAAATCGAGTTTGAATGCGATGGACTCGATGGATGTAGGTGCAGACACAGGGGTGAATCCTTCAGGCAGTACAGTCACGCCTAAAGGTATGCCGATGATGGTGACAGCCAAAATGGTGATGAAGAGTCCCCCCTTCACATTCTTGACCATAAGCACTCCACCCAGTATCACTCCCACTAAGGCCAGGATAGAAGATGCAGTCCAGGGAGCCAGTCCGATGAGTGTGGCTTCGTTGGGAGCGACAACGCCACCATTCCTCAGTCCGATGAAGGCGACGAACAGTCCGATACCCGCGGAGATGGCATATCGGATGTTGATGGGGATGCAGTTGACCAGGGCCTCTCGGATCTTGAATACAGTCAGAAGGATGAAGATCACACCTTCGACGAGAACGGCTGTCAAGGCTTGCTGCCAGCTGTAGCCAGAGCCTAAAACCAGAGTGTAGGCGAAGAAAGCGTTGAGTCCCATGCCTGAAGCGAGTGCGAAAGGTATCTTGGCATAGAACGCCATCACTAAAGTGGCCAAAGCTGCGGTCACGACTGTGGATGTGAAAACGGCTCCCTTGTCCATGCCTGCGTCACTCAGTATCTGAGGGTTGACAGCCAGGATGTAGGACATGGTGAGGAAAGTGGTCAGACCGGCCAGTACTTCGGTCTTGACGGAATGAGTGCCCGACTCAAATCCTAATAGTTTCAGAAAGGAATTCATAACAGAATATTAGTTTTTTTGTCTATTCTATCTTCTCAATGCCGCCTGTGGCAGGGTTGAAGAGCACCTTTGTGGTCGCCCCCTTGTTGAACAAAGCAGGCATCAGCACGTCGATGGTGCCGAACTGTGCGAAGGGCAGTGTGTTGCGGTAGATCTCACGACCTCCCATGTTCATCACCACTACAGCGTCGCTCGGCTGGTTGTACACCACTCCCGTGATCTTGCGCTTGCCTTTCTCTTCCTCGGTGGGAAGTGGAACCGTTTTCTTGTCGGTCACACTGATATACACGGGTTCGCCCGACAAGTCGTCGGCATCCACAATGCCCAAGCGACGAGAGAACCGAAACATCACCTGATCCTTCACATCGCCCTCTGGTTCAAGGGTGAATGTGGCTTTTGTGGAGGTCTGTGTAGTAGTACCTTGGAACAGTTGCATCAGCCCTGCTTCCTGCGCCTTCAGCTGGTCGAGCACAATCTTGAGCGAAGCCCCGTCCTGCGGCATGTTCTCAGCCTGTCCGCGAGTGATGGCATTGATGCTCTCCCGGATGTCGTAGATCTCGTTGGCTGTGAGTTCAGCCATCTTGGCTGTGGATGTGGCAGAGAGAATCTCCTCGGTCAGGTAGTTCTTGGGATTGATTGTGTTGACCACGTCGGCAGGAACGCTCAACTCCTTCTCGTCCCATTCGTTATCGGCGTTGATGGCCACTAAAATACCACTTTGTGTCAGACGGGCCATAGGAGCCACCGTCTTGTCTTTCAGCTTGATAGTGAAGGTCTTGTCCTTGTCGGGAGTGCCGTATTGCGACACCTGCATTTCCTTGATTTCCCAGGTTGTCTCAGTCTCTTGCTTCACGTCGTTCAGATGCAGATAGTGCTCGGCATAGCGGCTGAACTCCCCAGGTGTGTAAGTGGTCTTGGTCGCTACTACCTGGACCTTTAGTCCAGTCTTGGGCAGGACGTAGTTCACTCCATTTGCAGTCAGTCCTGGAGAGAAAGCGCTAACTTGGGTCTGTGCGAACGAACAGTGAAAGGCCATGATGGCACTGGCCAAAATGGCTGTTCTTGCTTTGATGTTCTTCATATATAGATAATGATTCTTTTATCCTTGAATGTTGTTTTGCCGTGCTGAATTACAGGCTTTTTATGCGCATGAAAGCTGCAGGCAAGGCGTCGATGATGTCGCTTGCCATCACCCCGTCCTCACCCAGGCGCTCGGAGGCGATGTCGCCCGCCAAGCCGTGTATATACACCCCGATGCGGCATGCTTCCTCATGGCTGTATCCCTGTCCGAGGAGGGAGAGGATGACGCCGGTCAGCACATCTCCACTGCCAGCAGTAGCCATGCCTGGGTTGCCCGTCGTGTTGAAGAAGCAGGATCCTTCAGGGGTGCAGACCGCACTGTAGGCACCTTTGATGATGATATAGATTTGCTGATGAACCGCCAACTCACGTGTGCGCTCCAACTCCTCGTAGTCGTTGCGTGTGTTGCTGATCAGTCCAAAGAGCTCTTTCTTGTGAGGTGTGAGTATGCACTGTCGTGGCAACTGCTGGATCCAGCCTCGATGTGACCCGAGGATGTTGAGTCCGTCAGCGTCTATCACAATGGGCGAGCGAGTCAGTCGCAACTGCTCGATGAAGGCCTGCGCCGTCTCTTGCGAAGTGCCTATGCCCGGACCGATGCCGAGTGCGTCGAAGTCGTTGGCGTCGAAAGTGGTGGAGAAGGCCTCACCGTCTTTGTCCAGCTGCACAATGGCCTCTGGTACAGCAATCTGCATGATGCTGCTGTTGCGATAAGGGGTATGCACGGTGATCTTTCCTGCTCCCGTGCGCATACAGGCCCGTGATGCAAGTATGGCACAGCCAGCCATGCCGCGCTTGCCAGCCACAAGAGCCACATGTCCCATCGTGCCCTTATGTGCGAACTTGGGGCGTGGGTGCAGATGGCTTTTCACGTAGTCGGCATCAGTGGTGGCGTAGGGCGACAAAAGTTCATCCTCCCCGCTGTCGGAAAGTATCGTCTCGGGTTCACCGATGTCGAGCACGTGCCATTCACCCACGTATTTGTACATGTCGGCGAAGAAATAAGCCAACTTAGGCCTATGGAAAGTGTAGGTGACATCTGCTTTGACGATGTGGTTCATCACATTGTAGCTGTTGTCCTCGCACATCAGTCCAGAGGGCACGTCGATCGAGACCACGGTCGAAGGGGATGAGTTGATGTATTTCACCACTTCGGCAAAACCACCGTTGAGTGGACGTGCTATTCCTATGCCGAACAAACCATCGACCACAAGGTCATTGGGTGTGAGTGCTGGAGGTGCGAAACTGGTCACCACCTCGTTGAACTCCACCTCTGGGCACTCCGACAGCCGTTTGCGATTTTGCTCGCATTCTGCCGACAAGGTGCTGCTGTTCTTGATGTTGAACAACCATACCGAAACCTTACGACCCCTTCTCGACAAGAGTCGTGCCAGGGCAAGGGCATCTCCGCCGTTGTTGCCCGGGCCAGCGAATATTTTCACGGGTGTGTCGGCACTCCAACGTTCGGCTATGCGGTTGGCCAAAACTGTAGCTGCACGCTCCATCAAGTCTAAGGAACTGATGGGTTCGTGCTCTATGGTGTATAAGTCTAATTGCTTGAATTGGGAAGCTGTAAGTATCTTCATACTGCAAAATTAACCATTTGCATTGATTATTGACTTTATTTTTAGGAAAAAAATAAGTTCTTATGGAAAAATCCAAATACTTTTCAGACTTTTAGGCCAAAAAGTGACATAATTTGTTTAAATTTGCATTTTCAAGAACGAATGGCGGAGGTGAATGACTTCGTCGTGCAGAGACAACATCTTTCTGACCTGCAACTTGCGGTGCAGTGGATGTTTGAAAATACTACTTATTAACTTAACACAAAAGAAGCTTATGATAAAGATAAAGAACCAAGAGTTTGAGGTGGCGATCCCACACGAACTCATCGAGTGGAAAGTGAAGGAGATGGCTGATCAGATCAACAAGGATTACCAAGGCAAGTCGCCTACGGTCATCGTCATGCTCACAGGGGCGTTCATCTTCGCCGCCGACCTCATCCGCAAACTCGAGATCCCCATTGAACTGGGATTTGCCAAGTATTCATCCTATGAAGGTACTGAGACTACAGGCATAGTCAAGGAAACCATAGGAGCTACAGTAGATATCGCCGACAAGGATGTGCTCATCGTGGAAGACATCATCGACACTGGAACGACTATGAAGCTGGTTGTGCCACAGTTCTACTACAAGGGAGCGAAAGACGTGAAAATAGCCACCCTGCTCAGAAAGCCTTCCAACCTCAGATACCCCGACCTCAAAGTCGATTACTGCGGAATGGACGTTGCCGACAAGTTCCTTGTGGGCTACGGACTCGACTACGATGAGGAAGGCCGATGGTTGAGGGATATCTACGAAATGGTGTGAACAAACGAAAAAACATCAACCCACAAATAAGAAAATGAAGAATATTATTATTTTTGGTGCCCCAGGATCAGGAAAGGGCACCTATAGCGACGAGATTGTAAAGAAGTACGGAATGGGCCACATCTCCACGGGTGACGTGCTGCGTGCCGAAATCAAGGGTGGCACCGAACTGGGCAACATCGCCAAAGGATACATCGACAACGGCCAGCTTATCCCCGACAACCTCATGATCGACATCCTCGCCAAGACCTACGATGCCATGCCTAAAGGCCAGGGAGTCATCTTCGACGGATTCCCCCGCACCATCGATCAGGCTGAGGCACTCAAGGTGATGCTCAAGGAGAGAGGCGACGAGATGGGCATGATGATCGAGCTCATCGTGGGAGAGGACGTGCTGATGGAGCGCCTGCTCAACAGGGCCAAAGAACAAGGACGTGCCGACGACAATGAGGAAACCATCAAGAAGCGCTTCGCAGTCTATCACAGCCAGACCGAGCCACTGTCCAAGTGGTTCGAGAAGGAGGGCATCCGCCATACCGTGACTTGGACTGGCAACAAGGAAACCACCCTCGACCAGGTCTTCGACATCATCGAAAAAGCATAATTGAATCATCCGGACCATCAGAGCGTTCCGAGTAGTCGAATACTCGGAACACTCTGAATTTTCAAATCATTCGGAACAAGTATGTTCCGAGCACGCAACAAACGAACTTATGGAGACTAATTTTGTTGATTACGTCAAGATTTATTGCCGTAGCGGCAGGGGAGGGCGTGGCTCTACCCACATGCACCGTGCCAAATACTTCCCCAAGGGAGGTCCCGATGGTGGCAATGGCGGACGTGGTGGCAATGTCGTGCTCCGTGGCAATCGCAACTACTGGACCCTCCTCCATCTGCGCTACGAGCGACATGTCTATGCAGGACATGGCGAGAACGGGTCGCAAAACAAGAGCTCAGGCAAGAAGGGTGAGGACGCCATCATTGAGGTGCCACTGGGAACGGTGGCCTACAATGCCGAGACAGGCGACTACCTCTGCGACATCAGTGAGCACGACCAGGAGGTGGTGCTCCTCAAGGGAGGCAGAGGCGGTCTTGGCAACTTTAATTTCTGCACCCCCACCAACCAGGCTCCGAGATACGCCCAGCCAGGTGAGCCTATGCTCGAGATGACTGTCATCCTCGAGCTCAAACTCCTGGCTGATGTCGGACTGGTGGGTTTCCCCAACGCCGGAAAATCCACCCTGGTATCGACTCTCTCGTCGGCCAAGCCCAAGATAGGCAACTATCCTTTCACCACGCTTGAACCCACATTGGGCATCGTGCCTTATCATGACAACCGTTCGTTCGTCATCGCCGACATACCAGGCATCATCGAAGGCGCCAGCCAAGGGAGGGGCATAGGACTCAGGTTCCTCAGGCATATCGAGCGCAACTCGCTGTTGCTCTTCATGATTCCAGGCGACACCGACGACATCAAGAAGGAATACGAGATTCTGCTCAACGAACTGGAGACCTTCAATCCCGAACTGCTCGACAAGGGTCGCGTGCTGGCCATCACCAAATGCGACTTGCTCGACGACGAGCTCATCGAGATGCTCAAGGAAACGCTGCCCCAGGGACTGCCCATCGTGTTCATCTCCTCCGTCACTCAGCTTGGGCTCAACGAACTCAAGGACGTGCTATGGAAGGAACTCAACAGCGAGAGCAATAAACTGGCAGCCATCACCACCACCGAGTCCATCGTGCACCGAGCCAAGGAAGTGGGCCGCCTGCAGCATGAACTTGAAGAACAAGGAGAGGATGGCGACTTCGAATACATTGACGAGGACGACATCGAGGACATCGAGGACGTGGAATACTACGACCTCGAAGACGAATGACATGGCTGAACGCTTGTCAGCAGGCCTATTCAGATTCGCATGAATCCGCTGATTGGTTTTACCGAACTATCGTTTCGTGATCTATATAGATAATATAGTATATAATGTGGAGATATGGACAATCCGATACTGCTCAACTACAGCACACACGAGAACATCGTAGCCTTCAGCACCACACGTAAAGGTGGGTGCAGCAAAGGTCCACATGCTGGTTTCAATGTCAATGCCTATTGTGGCGACAACATCGACGACATGATGGAGAACCGCAGAAGTCTCTGCAACAAACTTGGCATCACGCCCGACCGACTCATCATGCCGCATCAAGTGCATGGCGTGGAGTGCAGGGCTATCGACGAGGACTTCATGCAACTCGATGAGGCTCAGCGTAAGGACGCCCTCGAAGGAGTCGATGCCTTGTCAACCCAGCTGAAAGGGGTCTGTATTGGCGTTTCCACAGCCGACTGCATCCCCGTGCTGCTTTACGACCCCGTCACCACCACCGTGGCTGCGGTGCATGCAGGCTGGCGAGGCACCCAGCAGCGGATTGTGGTTTGTATGCTGCAATTCATGACCCAACGCTACGGAGTGGATCCCAGAACAGTCAAGGCATTGATTGGCCCTGGCATTGGAATGGAGAGTTTTGAAGTAGGTCAGGAAGTCTATGATGCTTTTGCCAAGGCAGGCCATCCGATGGACACCATAGCCAGGCGATACAAGGACAGCGCTGCCGACGACATGACCAAATGGCACATCGACCTCTGGGAGTCCAACCGTCTGCAGCTGATTAAAAATGGAGTGGAGGCAGACAATGTTGTGGTATCAGGCATCTGCACCTACCAGAACAACGACCTCTTCTTCTCCGCGCGCCGACAAGGCGTCAACTCAGGCCGTATTCTCACTGCCATCATGATCAAATAACTCCCCTCCCATCTAAGGGGAGGGGCAGGGGTGGGGTAAATGATTCCCATCCACAAACTCCCCTCCCATTTAAGGGGAGGGGTAGGGGTGGGTGAAATCCCCCATTATTCCCATCACTCCCATAATTCCCATAAATCCCATAAAAATCAAAAATAATGAAAGAACTTGAACTCAAGTACGGATGCAATCCGAACCAGAAGCCTTCTCGTATTTACATGGAGGAGGGCGAACTGCCTATCGAGGTGCTGAATGGAAGACCTGGATACATCAACTTCCTTGATGCCTTCAACAGCTGGCAACTCGTCAGAGAACTCAAAGAGGCCACAGGACTGCCTGCAGCCGCATCGTTCAAACATGTCAGCCCCGCAGGCGCAGCCGTTGCCATGCCGTTGACCGACACGCTCAAGAAGATTTATTTCGTTGACGACATTAAGATTCCCCTCTCACCCATTGCCACAGCCTACGCCAGGGCCAGAGGTGCCGACCGCATGTCATCGTATGGCGACTTCATCGCGCTGAGCGACACGTGCGACGAGGCAGTTGCCACACTCATCAAGCGCGAGGTGTCTGATGGTGTCATCGCTCCAGACTACACTCCTGAGGCACTCGCCATTCTGAAGGAGAAGCGCAAGGGCACATACAACGTCATCAAGATGGATCCCAACTACCGTCCCAACCCCATCGAGCGCAAACAAGTATTTGGTATCACTTTCGAACAGAACCGCAACGAGATCAACCTTGCCGACGACGCTCTTTTCGACAACATCCCTACGCAGAACAAAGATTTCACTCCAGAGGCCAAACGCGACCTCAAGATTGCGCTCATCACGCTCAAATACACCCAGAGCAATTCCGTTTGCTACGTGAAAGACGGACAGGCCATAGGTATTGGAGCTGGTCAGCAGAGCCGCATCCACTGCACCCGACTGGCAGGCAATAAGGCCGATATATGGTGGTTGCGCCAGTGCCCCAAGGTGCTCAATCTGCCTTTCAAGCCAGGCATCCGTCGTGCCGACCGCGACAACACCATCGATGTCTATATCTCTGAAGACCACGACGACGTGCTTCGCGAAGGCACATGGCAGCAGTTCTTCACTGAGCGTCCAGAAGTCTTCACCATGGAGGAGAAAAAAGCCTGGATCGCCCAGAACACAGGTGTATGCCTTGGCAGCGACGCTTTCTTCCCCTTTGGCGACAACATTGAGCGAGCCCACAAGAGTGGTGTTCAGTTCATAGCCCAGGCAGGAGGCAGCGTACGCGACGACAATGTCATTGAGACCTGCGACAAGTACAACATCGCCATGGCATTCATTGGTATTCGTCTTTTCCATCATTAAAAGGCAACAATTATGTCAGACGAAATCGACTACGCCATCATGTATGGCATATCCTTCAAGGGCATTCCCAAGGAAAAGAACGACGACAAGGTGAAAACCAAGGCACGCAAACGTTCTTATAAGAATGGGATGCACAATTCTGGAGCTGCTCGCCATAAGGCCGAGATCCGACAGAAAGTGAGAAACCGCAAATCACAAAAGCATTAATTTTCCTCCCCCTCCCCCTCAAAAGGGAGGGGATTCTTTTTTCTAAGCCAGAAATTAAATCATGAAAAAATCGATAATATTCGTTTTCTTGATTTTGCTTCATCAAAAAATATGCCTTATTTGCAGGTGAAAAGATTATTGTGGAAATGAATAACGGACGATTTAGCCTTTTACACCTCGCTTTTTCCTGGCTCATCATGGAAAAATACAGGAAAATCACGAAAAAATGAATTTTTTCGTTGGAAAATTTGCATTGTAAAAATAAATTGATTACATTTGATACATACCAATGAGAAAGAGAAGGCTGAAGAACAGTAAGCCTTGCCTCAAGTAAGTCGGTCTTTCAAACTACTGAGCATCAAGAGTCAGCCTTGAGCTGCCCCAACCGAGCGACAACCTCGACACGGTGGGAAAAGAATGCGAATTAATGTTGAACTAAATCATTAATTAAAAAAAATGGTCAAATCAATCATCACAACACATCAAGTCAATTAAGACGTCCCAGGAAGTGTGGCTCACACTCCCTATAGGAAGAATATGCGCTCTTCGCAGCATGCTTTCTCTACCAGAGTACTGGTGCGAGGCTCATGCTAACCACTCATCTGCAAAAATCAACAACCACTCACCTTATTTATAAAAAAGAAGGAAGGGTGAAAGAAATTCAAACCTAAAAAAGACGTTACAATTATGCAAATAACAAAAACAATAACAGACCGTTCGAGTAAAAGTTTCCAAATCTATCAGCGCGACCTCTACAAGTCCAAGCCTCTCACTACTGAGCGTGAGGCAGAGTTGTCGAAGCTCATTCAAGAGAATGGACCGGCTTCTAAGGGTGCTCTCGCTGAACTCGTCGGAGCGAATCTTTGCTTTGTGGTGACTGTTGCCAACAAGTACGCAGGTTATGGTCTTCCCGTGGATATACTTGTGAGCGCAGGCAACGAGGGTCTGGTCAAGGCCGCAAAAGAGTTTGACGGTTCCAGAGGCTATCGTTTCATATCCTTTGCATTGAAATACATACAGAATGAGATAAGGAATGAGATTGCCACTCTCAGGTGTGGTTACAGAGTGCCTAAGATTGAGAAAGTCCGCGATAACAAGTGGCTTTTCGAGTCAGCCGACACTCCTATGGGTGACGACGCAGAGGACACGATTGGCGATTTCTTGTTGAGCGATATTTTCACCGACTACTGTGCTGTGGACGAATCGAGTGCTGCTTACTTGGAGAAAATAATGTCCAAGTGTCTCAACAAGAATGAATTCGCAGTACTCACTGGCCTTTTTGGTTGTTTTGGCAATGAGGTGAAAACCCCCGATTGTTTGGCCGACGAACTTGACTATCATAGAAATCGCATCTATCAGATTCGCGACAAAGCACTCGAGAAGCTTCGCAAAGTGAAAGAATTGAGAGAAGCAGCCTAAAAGGCTTTGCTACGAGTCCATTGATTGATTCAAGTTTTGCTTGTAAGAAAACGGCCTGAAAGGCCAATATCTATTAGCCCAGGGCAACGCCCTGGGAATATATAAGACCAACAAAAGGCGCCCTGCAAGGGCAGCATCATGAATAAAAGAAACGATTTTGCCCTTTCAGGGCGCAACTGCAAACCACATCAAACCCAGCGCATCGCCCTGGGCTATAGGAGGGTTGCCCCTTCAGGGCGCACTGGCGAAACTTGAATAAATAAATAGATTAATAATTGACAACTAATAACTATGATTAAGAACATTCAGAGTAAAGAGAACTTTATTGACGTGTTGGCAATAACAAGCGAGCAAGACAGCCCAACAAGCAATGCGCCCCAAGGTAGTGCCGTAGAATGGACATTGGTGACAGCCTTGGAAGTGGTGCTCAATGCCTTCACCTTCTCCCTGACATCTATCATCTTTAAGGATGAAGCCGAGGCTCCCTTGGCTTATCTTCGCAATCGTCTTCAGATGACAGATGTACAAATCATCTTCCTGACTCTATTGATTAATGAGGAGGAAATGGTAAGCTGGAAGAATGTTTGCGAATTCCTGGGTTGCTCTCGCTTGCAATTGATGAAATACAAAAGCGCAATGGATGAGCTCGTTGACAAAAGATGGGTGAGAAGAAAGAAGATAAATTCATTTGGTACTCAAAAAGAAGGCTTTGAACTCGAGAAAGGCGTTATTGAAGCACTTGGCAACAACGAAGTCTTTGTTCCAGAGAAAATCGATGGGTTCTCCGAACAGGATTTTGTTAACAAGATGTCGCTCCACCTGAAAAAACATCTGAAAACACCATTCAGAGTGGACTATGAAGAAGAGTCGAATTGGTTGTTGTCATTCTCAAAAGCCAACCCTCAACTGCCACTATGCCAATATGTCAACGAGCAAATCAGCAGTGATTATAACAAGGTTTTGTTGATGCTTTTCATCGCAAAGTATGCGTTTTCAGGGATTTGGGATGATGAAAGTCTTGATTCCGAATTCTTTGAAGACTTCTTTCCTGACTCTTATTGTTTCTCTGTGCTTATAGACGAAATGATAAGTGGCACTCATCCTTTTTTCAAGGAGGGACTTGTGGATTATGCTTGCGAAAACGGAATAGCCAATACAAGCAAATATCTACTGACCTCGAAGGCCAAGCAGATGTTCTTGTCGAACTATGTGGTCAAAACCGTCAAGTCGCAAAGTGGAAACAATATGCTCAAAAGCCACACCTCTATCAAGGAGAAGACACTCTATTATAATAGGGAAGATGAGCATCAGATTAACAGACTTGTCTCAATCTTTCAACAAGAGTATTTCCTTGAGATGCAAAATCGCCTTGAGCAAACGGGTATGCGTCGTGGTTTTGCCTGCCTCTTCTATGGAGCACCTGGTACAGGCAAGACCGAGACTGTCTTGCAAATCGCC
The DNA here is from genome assembly GCA_946628545.1 of uncultured Bacteroides sp. Taxonomy (GTDB): domain Bacteria; phylum Bacteroidota; class Bacteroidia; order Bacteroidales; family Bacteroidaceae; genus RUG11857. The sequence continues at coordinate 14,683 of CAMOWU010000073.1, forward strand.
CGCAAGACTGGACGCGAGATAATGATGGTGGACATCGCCAGCATCAAAGACAAGTTTGTGGGTGAGTCTGAGAAGAACCTCAAGCAGGTGTTCACCACCTATCGCCAGCTTTGCGAGGAGATGGAGGTCAAGCCCATCCTCTTCTTCAACGAGGCTGACGCCATCATCAACAAGAGACTGGAGGATACCGAACACTCTGTTGATATGATGTGCAATGCGATGCAAAACATCCTCTTGCAAGAAATCGAGGACTTCGATGGCATTCTCATCGCCACCACCAACCTCGTCACTACCCTCGACCCTGCTTTTGAACGCAGATTCATCTTCAAGGTGGAGTTCCACAAGCCAACCCCTGAGGTGAAAGCGAAGATATGGGTGTCGATGCTTCCCTCGCTCACAGAGGAAGAGGCGTTGACATTGGCTAGTCGCTATGACTTCAGTGGAGGTCAGATTGAGAATGTGGCTCGCAAGAGGGCTGTGGAGTATATTCTCTCTGGCGTGGACCCTTCTTTCGCTGAAATTGAGTCGTACTGCAAGAATGAATTGATAGTCCAGAAGAAAACTGTCAAACCCATTTCAGGATTCGCAGTCTAATGTTCCCTGTAGGGATGCAACACGTTGCGTCCCTACATGAGGTTTTCTGTATAAGAATGTGTAAATTGCTAATTTACAGTAGGGTGCTTGATAATCTTGCCGAGTGCTGTTGTGCGGCAGGAATGCCGCACCTCCTACTTGAATACTGATTTGTTGCTTTTGGATTGAGGCTGAAGCCTCAATCCTTCCTCCATTTGCTTTCGATTGTTCACCTTTTTCTCCAGGATATAGTGCCTCAGTTGTCCTTTTGAGTCGTTGCTATAGTAAGTGGTGACCAATCTCCATCCTCTTTCACCCAAGTAGTTGACTGCATCCATGGGTGAGCGAAACTTGATGGGCTGTCCTTTCTCGTCGTAGAGCAATGCATTGGGATAGCGAGTGTAGCCGAAATCGAAAGTCATTATCGTGAACTGATCCATGCCTCCATTGTTTATCGTCACCTCGCAGTAAGCATTGTAAGTAGTCTGAATCTGCTTCTGCTGTGCCCACACACCTGTGCAGACAAGTGTCAGTGTGAGCAAAAGAAGCATGTTTTTTATTGTCCTTGTCATTGATTAAGATTTGTATTCTTCTCCCTCGTATCGTTCGATATGGCATTCGTGGGTCTTCTGTTGTTTGTCGTAGTTGATGCCCACGAGCAGCAGGTTGCTGGTGTATTGCCGCAATTTGTCGGGGTATTGCTTGCGCTTGATCTGGCTGATGGCACTGTCCGCATCCTTGTTGTACTTCAGTTCGATGACCAGTGCTGGCTTATCCACATTCTTGCGTGGGATAAGCACCAAGTCTGCATAGCCTTTACCCGTTGCCAGCTCTCGATGGATAATGTAGTCGTTGGCAGCATAGTAGTAGGCGATGGATAGCACACAAGCCAGCGAGTTCTCGTCGTTGTAGGAGAGGATGCTGGTGTGCTCGTCGTGGGCAGCATCGATAGCCTGAGCCACTGCCTGCTCGTTGCCGTTGAGTGTGGCTTGGAGTAAGTCTTCCGATTGCTGGATGGATTTTGTGATGTTGGACCATCTTGCGCTCTCCACCGCATTCGTCATTTCGTCTCCCACCTCCTTATTGGGTATGTAGCATTCCTCTTTTTCCCAATCGTAGGATAGATAGCCAAGATGGATAAGCACTGTCAGTACATCGTCGCGATTGTCCACCCTGTGCATGTCGTTGGAGAATTTGGAGGTCTTTACTTTGCAACGTCCTCCAGCCAACATCTTGATGATGTCGTCCTTCAGTCCCTCGTAGTTCATCTGGATATAGT
>CAMOWU010000074.1 GCA_946628545.1 uncultured Bacteroides sp.
AAAAACATGGTATGTTACAACAGCAATACAAAATGTAACATATATTTTTTTCTCATTATTTATTTTTGATGTAACTTTACATTCGTTTAGAATGCACGCTATCTGCACATTCACATTAAAACCTTAATTTTCAACCAATTACCACTACCTAACACCCAAAAACGACACACTACAATTCACTTTTTTACGCTAACAAAAGACAAAAAAATATAAAATCACTTTTTATGAACAGAAGACATTCCAACAAAGTCATGGCCTACATGGCCTTGGGGACGCTGATGGCATTATCGTCGTTGTCGTCCTGCGATGGGTATGACCTCGGCGACGAGGATCCGTCATGGTTGGGGTCCAGCATCTACGCCTACTTAGATGATGGCAACTACACCAACACTGTCCGTCTGATCAACGACCTGGGCTACGGTACTGTGCTCAACACCACAGGTAGCAAGACCCTCTTCGTTGCCGACGACGATGCTTTCAACCGCTTCTACAGCCGCAACAACTGGGGCGTGCACCGCTACGAAGACTTGTCGCTTGCCCAGAAGAAAATGCTGCTCTACGGAGCGATGATCAACAACTCCTGCCAGATGGCCTACCTCTCGAGCTCTACAGGACCTATCGAGGGCGACTGTATGCGAAGACTGACCTCTCAGTCGGTTTACGACTCTGTGCCACTGCTCTCGCCCGCCGACATGCCCGCCACACCCTATTGGCAGTACTACCGCGACAACAACAAGACCATCCCTTGCCTCATGGACAAGTCCACCTCGCCCATGATCCACTTCATTGAGATGTTCTTGGAGAACAAGCAGATCAGCAACAGCGACTGCAACTTCCTGTTCAACTACGCCACAGAACGCCAGCCAGGCGACGCCAATGTCAACGGCGTGATGATGGCAGAACCCAACATCAAATGCTCCAACGGATTCGTGCACCGCATGGCCGAGGTGATGACTCCACTGCCCAATATGGCAGAAATCATCAACACCAATGCCCACACCCAGAAATACGCCAAACTACTCGACCGCTTCTGCGCCCCCTACTACGACCGCACCGCCACAGATGAATACAACCGTCTCTACAATGCCAACTACGACAGTGTGTTCCAGAAGCGCTATTTCTCTGAGCGCTCACAAGGCGGCCAACCGCTCGACCTCACTCCTGCCGGTGGTCCTGTCAACGGAATGCTGAAGTTCGACCCAGGATGGAACGAGTTCTACAGCACCACCAACGCCGGTACCAGCACAGAAGTAGCCCTTCAGGAGAACATGGGCGTGATGCTCGTGCCCAGCGACGAAGCCCTCGACCGCTACTGGAACGAAGGAGCCGGAAAGGTGCTCAAGGACTACTATGGTTCCTGGGAGAACGTGCCCGACAATGTAGTGTCGAAGATGCTCAATGTCAACATGCTCAATTCTTTTGTCAACTCCGTGCCCAGCAAGTTCGAGACCGTACTCAACGACGCCAACGATGAACTCGGCATCACCACCGACGACATCGACAGTGTTCTTCTCGGTTGCAACGGCGCTATATACCTTACTAATAAAGTATTCAATCCTGTAGCCTATATATCGGTATCTTTCCCAGCCCTCATCAACGAGACCATGAGCATTCTCAACTGGGGTATCGAGCAACTGGGCTTTGAAGTGTATCTCAACTCCCAGCAATCCTACTACAGCCTGTTCATCCCCAACAACAACTCACTGCTCGACTATGTGGATCCCTGCTCCTTCGGCAAGACCTCCACACAGATGTTCCGCTTCCACTACGATGCCAATGCACCAACCAAAAAAGACCGCGTGTGGGCATCCATCTGGAACTACGACGTAGAGACCGCCACCGTGGGCGACTCCATTGGCGAGGCCTCTTACAGCCAGATCACCAACCGCCTGGAAGACATTCTCAACCAGCACATCGTCATTGGCAATGTGGAAGACGGCAACACCTACTACAAGACCAAGGGCGGCGGTTTCCTGAAGATAGAGAACGCCTCGGCAGGTGCCAACGGCATGACTGTCAGCGGTGGTTGGCAGATTGAGCAAGGCAAGAAGGTGAAGGTTGTGATGATCTACGACGAATCGGTGGAAGGCAACGGCAAGACCTATATCCTCGACGACGAGCCACTGATGACGAGCCGCAAGTCGGTCTATGACATCCTCAGCGAGCATGAGGAATTCAGCGCCTTCACATCCCTGCTCCTGGGCTCCGACCTGTTGGAAGACAAGCGTGTGATCGGTACCGACGAGCATGGATGCCCCTCCACCAACGTAAGCATCTTCAACACCTTCAACTACTCCGTCTTCGTACCCACCAACGACGCCATTGAGCAAGCCCACGCCGACGGACTGCCCACATGGGACGAGGTGGAAGCAGAGACCGACCCTGAGATTGCCGACAGCCTGAGAAACGAGATCAACCTCTTCCTGCGCTACCACTTCCAGGACAACGCCATCTTCATCGGCGGTGGCAACGTGAACGACACCTACGAGACTTCCGCCTACATCGTGAAAGACGAGAACCTGAGCTACTTCAAGGTCAACACCGAGGCCGACGACCAGCAACTGAGCATCACCGACAACACAGGAGCCACCTGCAAGGTGGTGACCACCGGTGGACTCTACAACCTGTTGGCACGTGAATACCAGTACGACAGCAGCGATGCCGTGAGAGCCAACAACCTCTATACGTCCTCATTCGCCGTTGTGCACCAGATCGACGGTGTGCTTAAATACAAATAATGACAATCAAAAACGCACAACAATATGAAATCCTTTTCAAAATATATCCTGATATTGACTATGCTACTGTCCCCGTCGTTGATGAGGGCCCAGTCGGCAGGTGCAATGATCAGCGGTAACGTCTATGACGACATGGGAGGAGTGATGATGGCCAACGTGGTGGAGATCGACGCCGCCAACCGTATTGTGGCAGCCGCCGTGACTGATATCAACGGTAACTTCTCCTTCCGTCTGGTCAATCCCAAAGACAAGATACGAGTGTCGTACGTGGGTTACGCCACCCAGACCTTAGCCATCAAAGGCACAACCTATAAGATTTATCTGAAATCGAACACCCAACTCACCGACGTGGTCATCACTGCCAAGAAGACCATTCAGTCGAGCGGTCTGGCCATTCCCGAGCGTGAGTTGTCCATCGCCAGCCAGAGCATCGACGCCAAGGAATTCGAAGGCCTGGGCATCACCACTGTTGACGAAGCCCTTCAAGGACGTATCTCTGGTCTCGACATCGTGGCCAACTCAGGTAACCTTGGAGCCGGAACAAGCATGCGCCTGCGTGGTGTGAGCTCCATCAACGGCAACTCAGAGCCACTGATCGTGGTGGATGGCAACGTCTTCGAAAGCGACTATAAGAACGGGTTCGACTACGCCAGCGCCACAGAAGACCAGTTCGCTGAACTGCTCAACGTCAACCCCGAGGACATTGCAAGCATCACCGTGCTCAAAGACGCCGCAGCTACCGCCATCTGGGGTTCGCAAGGTGCCAATGGTGTGATTGAGATCAAGACCAAACGTGGTCAGCGAGGTAAGACCAAGGTGCAGTACAGCTTCCGTTTGTCTGCCACCTACCAGCCCAAGGGCATGCGCCTGCTCAGCGGCGACCACTACACCATGCTCTTGAAGGAGGAATACTACAACCCCACACTCAGCGAGGCATCCGCCAATATCCGTGAAATCAACTACGACCCCTCCTACTCTGAGTACGAGATGTACAACAACAATACCGACTGGGTAGATGCCGTGTCGAAGGTAGGTTGGTTGCAGAGCCACTACGTGTCGATCACAGGTGGTGGTGAGAAAGCCAACTTCCGTATTTCAGGAGGTTACGACCACCAGACCGGTACGGTCATCCAACAGAAACTCGACCGCTTCACCACCCGCGTGGCACTGGACTACTTCGTGAGCGACCGCATCAAGTTCCAGACCAACTTCAACCTGACCTATACTGACAACAAGAAGAACTACCAAGGTGCAGGAGGCGACCTCCTATCTATCGCTTACCAGAAGATGCCGAACCTCTCCATCTATGAGCAGGACGCCTACGGCAACGACCTGAGCGACTACTACAATGTGCTTCCCACCGTTTCTTCCCAGCTCAACGACCAGCGCAACCTCGTCAACCCCATCGCTCTTGCCCACGAGGCCAAGAACGACGAATCGACCTATCAGATTGAGCCTGAGTTCAAACTCAACTACAATCTTCTGGGCACCGACGACCACAGCCATCGACTGGTCTATGAGGGCAAGGTGGTCTTCAACATCTTCAACCGCTATATCGACCAGTTCTACCCCGCCTCTTTGGTGACCAACGGATGGAGCGACACCAACAACAACCGCACCTCCGCCTCGTCCAACAAGAGTACGGCCATCACCACCCAGCACCGTCTGACCTTCACACCCCACTTCAAGAACGAAGACCACTCGCTGATGGCCATGGCACAGTTCCAACTGACCGATGGTAGCAGCAAGTCGCAGAGCAACGTGGTCTATGGACTGCCCTCCAGCAACATGAAGAGCACCACGGCAGAAGGTATCATCAGCACCATGAGCACCGGAGCCGGACAGTGGCGCAATGTCTATCTGACTTTCTCCGCCCACTACGCCTACAAGGGACGCTACATGGCCGACTTCTCTATCCGCCGCGACGGTAGCACCAAGTTCGGTGATGAATACCGCTGGGGTAACTTCCCCGCCCTCTCATTCCGCTGGAATGCCTCCGACGAGCCTTTCATGAAGCGGGTGAAGTGGTTGTCAATGCTGTCTGTACGTCCCGGATGGGGTCGTGTGGGCAACCAACCTGGCAGTGAGTACCTTTATTTCTCACGCTATGGCAACACCAACGCATATATCGCTAAAAACGCCATCGCACCTTCCAATATCCGTCTGAGCAACCTCCACTGGGAGGAGAAGGAGACCTGGAACGTGGGATTCGACCTCGGACTGTTCGACAACCTGATCACAGCCGACTTCAACATCTACACGCAGATGACGTCGGACCTGCTGATGGCCAACATCAACATCCCTTCCACCTCTGGTTTCACCGCACTCTCCTGGCAGAACGTGGGCAACATGAGAAACAACGGATGGGAGTTCAACATCAACGGTAACCGAATCATCAAAAAAGGCAAGTTCAGCGTTGATTTCAACGTCACTTTCGCCAACAACCGAAACGAAATCACCAAAATGGATGAGACCGTGCTCGACAACCTCAACAAGGACTTCAGCTACAACAACGGATCATACCTCACCCGCATCCAGCTCAACAACGCCTTCGGTTCCATCTACGGATTCCGTTACAAAGGAGCCTACCAGTACAGCAAATACTCCGACACGGAGGTGCCAGGTGTGAGCGGTCCGAACGCTCCTGTAGCACGCGACGAGAACGGCAAGGTAGTGGTTGACAAGAACGGACTGACCGTTCCCATGGTGTTCAACTACGACAACACCACCAACACCTACGCCTACGAGTTCAAAGGTGGCGACGCCATCTACGAAGACATCAACCACGACGGCAACATCAACGAACTCGACATTGTCTATTTAGGTTCGTCACTGCCAAAGATCACCGGTGGCTTCGGCTTCAAGATCAACTTCGGCAACTTCCGCTGGAACAACCAGTTCACCTTCCGCGCCGGCAACAAGGTGGTCAACATGGCCAGAATGAATGCAGAGTCGATGTACAACAACCGCAACCAATCCACAGCAGTGAACTGGCGCTGGCGTGTGGAAGGCGACATCGCCGACATCCCACGCGCCCTCTACAACGAAGGCTACAACTGGCTCGCCAGCGACCGCTTTGTGGAAAACGGTTCTTTCCTTCGCCTGAACTACACTCAGCTGAGCTACAGCTTCGACCAGAGCCTTGTCAAGCGCTGGGGACTGAGCAGTCTGAGCGTCAATCTCAGCGCCCACAACCTCTTCTGTATCACCGGCTACTCAGGTGCTGATCCTGAGGTGGGCTACGGAGGTCTGAGCGTCAGCTACGACAACGCACGCACCCCACGCTCCCGTCAGTTCACTCTCGGAGTGTCAGTGCAGTTCTAATCCAGTCAATGGACAACATTCGTAACAGTAATCATTTATCCACTGACTAAAAAAGACAACAAGATGAAGACAACAACTATCATACGAACAATACGCACAGCCACCTTGGCAGTGGCAGTCTCAGCCGTAGCCACCTCATGCGACGACTTCCTGAGCATAGAGCCGCTCAATGATATCGTGCTGGAGAAATACTGGACCAATGAGTCGGACGTGATGAGTGTGATGAACTCATGCTACACCCAGTTGGAGTCGTCCGACTGCATCCAGAGGATGATTGTGTGGGGTGAACTCCGCAGCGACAACATGACCACAGGCGCCGGCATCCCCAACAACCTCAACCAGATTCTCAAGGAGAACATCCTCGAGACCAACGACATGACCAACTGGCAAAGCTTCTACCAGTGCATCAACCGTTGCAACTCAGTGATCCACTACGCGCCCAAAGTGAATGAAATCGACCCCAACTTCACCGATTCAGAGCTTAAGGCCACGATTGCCGAGGCCACCACACTCAGAGCGCTTTGCTACTTCTATCTCATCCGCACTTTCAGAGATGTGCCTTACGTGACCACACCCTCCATCGACGACACCCAGAACTACCGTGTGCCAGCCAGCAAGTTCGACGTTGTGCTCGACTCGCTCATCGCAAGCGTGGAACAGGTGAAGAACGACGCTGTACGCTCCTACGGCGAGGATGCCATCGAGAACACAGCCAAGATCACCCGTTGGGCAGCTTACACACTGCTCGCCGACATGTATCTCTGGAAGGGAGACTACCAGCAGTGCATCGACTACTGCGACCTCGTCATCAAAGAGAAACAGCGCCTTTATGAGATTGAACACGAGGAGAACGCCACCACAACCACATTGGAACTCTACGGCGACATCCCTCTGATTTCGGAGTCGCCCAACGGAACCACCGTGTCGGGCAACACCTACAATGAGATCTTCGGTACAGGCAACTCCTTCGAGAGCATCTTTGAGCTCAACTTCGTCAACAACCAGTCGGTGACCAACTCATCCATAGCATCCCTCTATGGTTCTTCATCCACCACCGACGGACGCATCAGCGCCCCCACCTACCTTTTCTCCGAAGCCTACTCAGGCAACAACAAGTATTTCTCAAAGACCGACTGCCGCTACCTGGAGTACATGGTTGAAAGCTCAAGCCGCGTCGCCATCCAGAAATATGTGGTGGAAGAGTTGTCGTTCCGCACCGGTACCACCTCTGGTGGCGCTCCGCGTGTGACCACCATGCGCCGCAGCAACAACTACGCCAACTGGATCATCTACCGTCTTTCCGACGTGCTGCTGATGAAGGCAGAGGCAGAAGTTGAACTGGCAGGAAACGTTGACGGTCTGGAGCAGATCACTGAAGAGCAGGACAACCACTACCGCCGTGCTTTTGCTTGCGTGTCGGCTTTGTGGAAACGTGCCAACAACAAGCGCACCGCCACCACCGACACCCTCATCTACGACGACTATGCCAGCTCTCGCATCGCGATGGAAGACCTTGTTCTCGACGAGCGTCAGCGCGAGTTCCTCTTCGAGGGCAAGCGTTGGTACGACTTGGTTCGCCTCTGCCGCCGCGACAAATCCAACACGAGAATGGTGAGCAAGGTGCTTGCCAAGTTCGAGCAGAACGTTGCTGCCATCCGCATCAAACTGGCTTCGACCGACGCGCTCTACTTCCCATACTACAAGAACGAGCTCGATGCCAACCCCTATCTTGAGCAGAACGCAGCCTACGTGACCGATGAGACCACAGCCAAGCAATAATCACCTCATGAACTAAAAAACAGACTATATATATGGAAAAGATCAAAAATAGACATCCCCAGACAGCGTGGCTACTGAGAACGCTAAGCGCTGTACTGACCTCAGTCATGATTTGGGGTGGCGTCACCAGCTGCAACGATGACCCCGATGCAGAAAACTACTACACGTTCACGGGTGAGATGGTGTCGAACTACCTGGATGCCCGCAGCGATATCTACAGCGACTTCATTGCCGTGCTTCACAAGTCGAACATGTACGGCATGATGGCCACATACGGCACTTACACCTGTTTTGCACCGACCAACGATGCCTTCAAGGAATATTTCCGCGACCATGGCTACAAGAGTGTCGATGACATGTCGAAGGCCGAATGCGACACCTTGGCTTGGAACCATATCGTCAGGAACGCCTACTTCACCACCGACCTCTATGACGGCAACATCCCCACAGCCAACATGAACGACCGTTATCTCACCTTCTCGTGCGATTCGGATGTGACCAACAACAACAATGTCATCTACTACATCAACAAGGCCTCGCAGATCATCGTGCGCGACGACTCAGTGGAAAACGGTGTGGTACACACGCTCAACAGAGTGATCCAACCCAGCGCCGACTACCTGCCCGAACGAATCGGAGCCGATGAAAACTGCCAGATCTTCTATCAGGCACTCCTGCTGACAGGCATGCGCGACTCGCTCTACCAATACATCGACAACTCCTACCACTGCGGTGAGGACTCCGTCAACCGCGGTTTCACCATCTCAACTGGTGGTTCGGCCTACAAGTGTCTGTTTGTGGGCACACGCCGCAAGCGCTATTCAGCCTTCGTGGAGACCGATGCCGTGTATGCACAAAACGGCATCAACAACATCGATGACCTCAAGGCATACGCCAAGGAAATCTACGATGCAGTCTATCCCCAAGACGCCGGTCTCTACGACGACGACTTCACCAACCGCAAGAACCCGCTCAACCGATTCATCTCCTATCACCTGCTGCCCTACTACGGCGCCTACAACGACTGGACCATCTACGGTGAGCTCAAGGAAACTTGCGCCATCACCAGCAAAATCGACTGCACCGACTGGTACACCACATTGATGCCAGGCACCATCATCAAGTTCAGCAGCCCCACAGAGGGTCTGTTCATCAACCGCCGTGGCGTGGGATCCAACTACAGGGTGAAGGGCATCAAGGTGCTCTCTCCCTCAGAGATGCCCTCCGACATCGACCAGCAGGCGCTCAACGGAATCTACCACTACATTGACGGCATCTTGGCCTACGACGTGCAGACACGCGACGTGGTCTTCAACGACCGCATCCGCATCGACGCCATCACCCTCTCGCCAGAGTTCATGAACTGCGGTGCACGTGGTGTCACTGAGAACGCTACAGGCTTCAAGGTGATTGACGGTTGGAACTTCCGCGGCACCTATCCGCCATTGGTGACCGTGCGCCAACGCGGTGTGTGGATGATGACCTACCAGGACTGCGTGGATATCCAAGGCCAGTTCGACGTGACCTTCAAACTGCCTCCAGTGCCACAGAACACCTACGAGGTGCGCTTCGCCTACGGTGTAGGCACCATGCGCGGTGTCGTGCAAGTCTATTTCGGCACCAAGGACAACATGCAGCCCATGGGTATTCCCATCGACTTCCGCATCTGGGGTGCAGACCCAAGCATCGGTTGGGTGGCCGACACAGGCGATGAGGATGCCGACCGCGCCATCGACAAAGCCATGCACAACCGTGGATTCATGAAGGAGATGGACACTTGGCTCCAGGGCGGCCAGAACAACCTCCGCGAGCAGAGCGGTAAACTTCGCAAGATCCTCACCACCCAGACCATGTCGCCCGACAAGGAATACTACGTGAGAATCAAACTCGTGCTGGAGAATCCCGAAGCCGAGATTCCTATCAACTACTTCGAGCTTTGTCCAAAGAGCGTTTATGCAGGACTGACAGCCGAGGACACACATTAATCAACAAGAAAGGCTGACGCGTTCGCCAGTTGGTGCTCAACTGGCGAACCCAAGGCCTCCAAACATACACCAGAAGATATGAAACAAGGAATAATATTGAAGAGCGCACTGGCCATGGCATTGAGTGTGTCGTTCCTGGCCTGCTCCGATGAATGGGATGACCATTACGACGCCTCCCTCGCTCCATCCGACCAGTCGCTGCTACAAGTGGTGAAGAGCCACTCCAACCTGAGCGACTTTGTGGAGGTGCTCAACGCCACACACGTCTTCACCAACAATAAAATCACCAAAGTCACCTACGCTGACCTGCTCGACGCCGACCAGTCGCTCACCGTCTGGGCACCCGTCAACGGCACGTTCAACAAGGACTCCCTTCTCGCAGAATGCCAGACAGCCAAAGGCGACTCCATGGTTGGCCAGCACTTCATCGCCAACCACATCTCCCATTTCCTCTACACCATGGGCGACAAGACCAACTTCAACGTGAAGATGCTCAACAACAAGCAACTGCCTTTGGGTTCCACCACTTTGGGAACAATACCTGTCAGCAGCGGCAATTACAACCTGCCAGCCAACAACGGCCTGCTTCACCTGCTCGACGGTTGCAAACCCTACGCCTACAACCTCTATGAGGCAGTGACCAGTCTCGACCGCTATATGTTCATCGGCGACTATATCAAGAGTTTCGAGCAGATGGAGCTCGATGAGAATGCCAGTGTGCAGAGCGGTATCGTGGATGGTGTGAAGGTCTATTCCGACTCTGTGATGTTGCTGAAGAACATACTCTTCAACGCTTTCGGAGAAATCAACGCCGAGGACAGTAGCTTCGTGATGCTGCTGCCCACAGAGCAACAATGGAAAGAGGTCTATGACGAAGCCCTCGGCTACTTCAACTACGGTTCCGTAGAAAAGGCAGACTCCATACAGAAATACTGGACCTACCGCAAACTCATGAGCGACCTGTTCATCAACCGCAACATGCAGCATGCCCTTCGCGACTCCGTATTCACCACCAGCTACAACAAACTCAATCCCGAGTACCACGTCTATTACAAGCCTCTGTCTGCAGGCGGATTGCTATCCGACAACTATATCGCCGACACCCTGGCTTGCAGCAACGGAGCCATCTACCACCTGAGCAGCTGGCCCTTCACTCCCAGCCAACTCTATTTCCAGCCTGTGGAAGTGGAGGGTGAACGAGAGGCCAACATCTTGAAGTACAGCGACTGCACATTCAACTACCGTATGGCAAACGCCGACTCCATCTCCGGCGGTTATCTCGACATCATGCCTCAGACGGCATCCTCCAACTGGGCTGTGGATTTCGAGGTGGGCAACACCCTGGCAGGCACCTATGATGTTTGCCTCATCCTTCTGCCCAAGACCGCCTACAACGTCAACTCTCGCGACTTCAAGCCCAACAAGTTCAACTCCAGCCTGACCTACACCGAACTCGACGGCACCCAGACCACCGTCCAGTTCACCGAGGAGTTGACCAACGACCCCTATCAGGTAGATACGGTGAAACTGGGTACAGTGACTATACCCGTGTGCAACTATGCACAGGAAGAGGCCACAGTCACTCTCCACCTTGAATGCAGCATCACACGCCGACAGACCAATTACTCGCGCGAGATGTTTCTCGACCAGATTTATTTGAAACCTACTAAAAAAGACGAATGATTATGAGAAGACATATATTCACCACAAGGATGAATGCCTTGAAGCATCTTGGCCTCTCGCTCGCTGCCATGATGCTGACAGTACAGGTTTCGGCACAAGAGAGCACCAGGGAGATTACGGGACGTGTATATGACAGCGCGACAAAGCAACCCGCTGCCGGTGTACACATCGAAGCATACAACGACCCACGCTACACCGCCATGACCGATGAGAACGGTGTCTATACCATCAAGGTTCCGGCATACGTCACCTCACTCTCACTCTTCGCCGACGGATATGCCATGGTGCAGCAGTCGGTTGCCAACGGCAAGAGCCAAGCCAACGACACCTACATGTTCTCCGATGCCTTCAAAGAGAACTACGCCCGTACCGCCACAGCTCAGAGCAAAACCACAGCACTGGTCGATTACTTGAACAACGACATGTCGATCGACAACCAGATTGAGAACAAACTGAGTGGCGACATCCTGGCCATCAACCGCAATGGAGTGCCAGGCGAAGGAGTGAAGATGCTGCTACAAGGCATCAACTCCCTGAACGCCAACGCCCAGCCTCTCGTCATCGTTGACGGACTGATTCTCGACATGCAATATGGCAACCCCTCACTCCACGACGGATTCTTCAACAACGTCCTGTCCAACATCATGGTGGAGGATATCGAGAAGGTGACCGTGCTGAAAAACGGAACAGCCATCTACGGTGCCAAGGGAGCCAACGGCGTGGTGGTCATCGAGACCAAGCGCAACAAGAGCATGGCCACCAAGATCGACCTCTCCATCGGTGGCAGCTACGAACTGCTCCCCCGCATCCCCGACATGATGAACGGCGAACAATATCGCATCTATGCGTCGGAGATGATCGGTACGACGGGAACCAAGACCAATCAGTTCAAGTTCCTGCAGACCAGTCCCAACTATTATTACTATAATGTGTATCACAACAACACAGACTGGACCGACTACGTCTATGACGAAGCTTTCACCCAGAACTACAACATGAACGTGCAAGGTGGTGACGACGTGGCCAACTACAACCTCTCTGTGGGTTATGCTTCAGCCGACGCCACGCTTTCCAACAATGAGTTCTCTCGCTTCAACCTCCGTCTGAACTCCGACATCAACGTGCTGAGGAACCTCACCGTACGCTTCGACGCTTCCTACAGCGACGTGAACCGCAACATGCGCGACGACGGTATCAAGGACAACGTGATGGACGGCATCATCTCCTCCCCAGGATTCCTGTCGCTCATCAAGTCTCCTTTCCTCAGTCCCTACGCTTACGACACCAACGGACATATCTCACATTATCTCGCCGATGCCGACGACTTCCTTTCCGACGTGCTGCCCGCACGCAGCTACCGCGCCTCGCTGGCCAACCCACTCGCTATCCTCGATAACGGTGAGGCAGCCAACAAGAACGACTTCGGCAACCGAGTGGTGAATCTGGCCGTAATGCCCAAACTCGTTCTAAACAAGAACTGGTATCTGGCAGAGCACTTTGGATTCAGCCTTGACAACACCGACGAGAACTACTACCTGCCAACCGACGGTGTCCCCTCTTACGACGTGGAGCATACAGGTACTGTAGATAACATGGCAGCATCACTTGCCGCACGACAGATCTCCATTTCGAGCAACACCTTCGCCAACTTCAGCAAACGTTTCAGCGCTCACAAACTCGACGCGCGTGGAGGTCTGCTCTACACCACCAACACCTACAAACTCAACACCCAAGGTGGCTACAACACAGGCAACGACAAGACGCCTAACATGACTGCCGACCTCGACTATCCGTTCACCGACGGAACCGAGGACAAGGACATCGACATGATCTACTACCTTCAGGGCGACTACAACTTCAGCGAGAAGTATTATGCCTCTGCAAGCCTCAGCCTCAATGGTTCGTCACGCTTCGGAGTTGACGCCAAAGATGGCATCAAGATCGGCAACTATGCCTGGGGCTTCTTCTATTCGGCTGAGGCAGCCTGGCTGATGTCGTCGGAGAAATGGTTCAACGTCAAGGGCATCGACTACTTGCGCCTGAACGTCGGTTTCGACCATGTGGGCAACGACGACATCGACAGTAAGTCCTCGCGCACCTACTTCATCTCCCGCCGAATGCTCGACAGCACCACAGGCAAGATCATGGAGAACATCGGCAACACCTCCCTGCAGTGGGAGACCACCAACAGGTTCACTGCCGGCATCAACATCTCCGCCTTGCGCAACCGCCTCTTCCTGGGCTTCAACTTCTTCACCAGCAAGACCTCCAACCTGCTCAGCCTCAACACACTGAGCTATCTGACAGGTCTCTACACCAACTGGGGCAACGGTGGTTCGCTGAAGAACACCGGTTTCGACCTCACTCTCCGCGCTCGCCTGATCAACACAGCCGACTGGAAGTGGGAACTGGGAGCCACGATGGGCCACTACAAAAACAAGATCACCGCACTGCCAGGAGGTAAGGACAGCTTCACCACAGAACTCTATGGAGCCACCATCCTCACCAAGAAAGGCACCGCCGCAGGCACCTTCTACGGCTACAAGACAGATGGAGTGTTCACCACCACAGGAGCAGCCGACGCAGCCGGTCTGTACCAACTCACCTCAACTGGCCAGCGTCAGAATTTCAACGCCGGCGACATGAAGTTTGTAGATATGAATGGCGACAAGTGCATCTCCAAAGCCGATATGACAGAAATTGGCGACCCCAATCCCGACATCTACGGCAACATCAATACCAGCCTTTCATACAAGCGCCTGAAGCTCGACCTCGTGTTCAACTACTCAGTAGGAGGCGACATCTACAACTACCAGCGTAGCCTGCTTGAGGGTGGCAGCTATTTCTACAACCAGACCACAGCCATGCTCCACCGTTGGCAGTACGAAGGCCAGCAGACCGACATTCCACGTGCTTCTTACCTCGACGTGATGGGCAACAGCCGTTTCTCCGACCGTTGGATAGAAGATGGCAGCTACCTGAAACTGAAGAATGTGACACTCAGCTACAACATCCCTATCCGCAGCACCTACCTGCAGGGCATCACCGTATGGGGAGCCGCCAACAACCTGTTCACCATCACCAAATACCTGGGTAGCGACCCTGAGTTCAGCATGTCGAACTCGGTGCTCGGTATGGGCATCGACCGCGGCCTGCACGCACCGGGACGCAGTTTCTCACTGGGTGTAAAAATCAACTTGTAAGACCTGTTAGAATATGAAAATCAGAAGTATTATATATGCACTGTCGCTCATGGCGACAATGGGTGCAGTAAGCTCTTGCACCGAGACCGATTCCAGTCTTGTGGAGTTTGAGGAAGAAAACAACTTCGACCAGCCCTCCGACACCGTCTATAGTGTGATGGGCATCATCAAGAAGATGCAGGTCATCGCCGACCGCACCGTGTTGCTCGGAGAAATCAGAAGCGACCTCACCCGCCTGACCGACCATGCCTCCACCGACCTTCAGGAACTGGCCAACTTCGAGGCTACAGCCGAGAACGTCTATAACAACGCCCGCGACTACTACGCCATCATCCAGAACTGCAACTTCTACATCGCACGCGCCGACACTTCCATCAAGAAGCGCAACCAGTCGATCTTCCTCAAGGAGTATGCAGTGGTGAAGGCCTATCGCGCCTGGACCTACATGCAGTTGGCGCTCAACTACGGCAAGGTTCCATTCTTCACCCAACCACTGCTGACGGAAAAGGAAGCCGATGTCAACCTCTACGAGAAGTACGACATCAAGCAGATTGCCAACTTCTTCATCGATGACATCAAGGACTATGTCGATACCGACTATCCCTCCTATTCGTCGATTGGCGGCATGAACTCCACCCGCTTCTTCATTCCCGTGCGCGCATTGCTCGGCGACCTATGCCTGTGGGCCGGACGTTATCAGGAGGCAGCCCAGTATTATCACGACTACATCACCGCGCTCAACCGCTCGTTGCCTATCGGCGTGAACAGCGTGACATGGGTGGACAAGCAGTTCAACAGCATCTTGTCGTCCTACAACACCCTCTTCAACCGCTCCAACAGCGAGACGCTGACTTTCATTCCCATGGAAGATGAGGAATACGATGGTACGATCAGCTATCTGGACGATGTGTTCAACTCCACCGAGGACAACAACTACTACAACCAGGCCACCTACTCTCAGGCACTCTTGGATTTGTCGTCTGCCCAGCGCTACACCATGGTGGTGACCGACGTGACCACCCAGTTGCAAGACACCATCTCGCCAGCCGACACCCTCGCCTACGAGTCACAGCTGCAGCGCGGCGACCTCCGTCTCTACAGCGTGATCACAACCCGTAGCGTCGGTGAGTCAACCACAACCGACTACTCCACCATCCGTCAGACCAACGCCAAGGTCTCGACCAACAGTGTGAACATCTACCGCCTGGCCCATGTCTATCTGCGCTATGCCGAGGCTCTCAACCGTGCCGGCTATCCCAATGCCGCATTCGCTGTGCTGAAATACGGTTTGTATCCATCGACCGTTCAGCAGTATGTTCCTGAGGAGGAGCGCACCCAGGCCGGTGACCTGCTGACCTTCAGCCAGTACCAGTTCTCTCGCGACAACACCATTGGCATTCACTCCAGAGGCTGCGGTACAGCCAATGCTGACACCACCTACGCCATTCCTGCCACTCTCACCGACAAGAACGCCATCATCGAGTATGTGGAAGACCTCATCATCGACGAGATGGCTCTTGAAGAGTGCTTCGAGGGACAGCGTCTGTACGACCTCATGCGCGTGGCCTTGCGTCGTGGCGACAACACCTACCTCGCCCGTCGCATCGCATCCCGCAACGGATCCAACAACTTCAACGACGATCTCTACCAGCGTCTGCTCACCGAGTCGAACTGGTACCTGCCATTGGAGTAGGAATTCTGACACACAATGTAAAAGACGGGTGGCGAACCGCAATGGTCCGCCACCCGTTGTATTTGAACCCAAATCGGTCATTAGAGAGTTTTTTTCATGAATTGAAGAATTATAGAATTT
>CAMOWU010000075.1 GCA_946628545.1 uncultured Bacteroides sp.
GCTTTGACAACAAAATTTAACAATGAGTTGGTGCCTAATCTGCAATGTGGGTTAATCGAAATTTTCAGGGCGTTTTCCCCTTGACGCTGGAAGGATGTCCTAAGTGGATGATGGGCAACCCTTTCAGGGGTCGATATATCTACATTGCATGATGATCCGGGGGTGCTTCGCACCCTCGGTTACCAAGAGGAGACGCTTTCAGCGTCTTCCGTATATTGCTCAAGTAGATAAAAAAGGCCGCAACAATCGTTACGGCCTTTTTGGGGGTGAAACCTGATTTATTTTTTGTCTTTAGCAGGTGCCTTTTTCTTGTCGTTCTCGTAGCGTTTGTTGAGCGCCTTTACGATTTCATCGGTCACGTCGTAAGCAGGATCAGCGTAGAGCACTTGGTCGATGCCACTGCTTTTGCAGAGAATATAGTCATAGCCCTTCTCTTTGGCATAGCTGCTCATGAAGTGCTGTATGGTGTCGGTGATGTTCTGCAATTCCTTGGCCTGTTCTTCCTGCAGGCTGGCTGACAGACGACCCGTCAATTCCTGAACATCCTGCTCAAGTTTAGCCAGACGTGCCTGCTCGTTGTTGAACTGCTCCTGAGTGTATTGATTGCTGCTGGCTTTGCGCTGGAATTCCTGAACTTGGTTGGCGAAACTGTTTCTCTTCTGGTTGATCGTTGATTCAGCGTTGGCCTGCTTCTTGCTGAAAGCATCGTTCAAGTCGATGAAATACTGGTATTGGTTTGTCAGTGTGTCGAGCTGCACAAAGGCAATCTTCAAACCGGCGTTTGCCTTGGCCTCTGTTTTGGCTGGAGCCTCAGGCTCTTTCTCTTTCTGGTTGCCATTGCATGCGCTCAGCAGGCATACAGCTGCCATGGCGATCATGCTGTTTCTCATTGATGTCTTGAAATTCATTGTAATCTTATTTATAATGATGATTTATTTTCTACTTTTTGTTGTTCTGGCTTTTCTCTTTCACGGCATGAGGATTGTCTATCCTCATCTCCAAATCCTGACTTTGCACGCATCTGATACCCCGTTCGCGCATCGCCTTATTGCCCGATACATGGGTGTTGGGAAACCTGCCGTTCTTCTTCAGGATGATGGTTGTGCAGAGAAAAATCACACAGATTGCAATTATTAACACACAAACTAAGAAAAGTTTCAACATACTTTTATAATTTTGTCTGAGCGAAGGAAAGTGCGGATTACTTCTTGATTCACCTTGACCAACGCTTACAATTTGCAAATTTAGTGCTTTCATCCCGAATAATGATGCTGATAAGCCAATTATTAGTTGCTGAATTAACCTTATTTAATAGGTAAGCACTGTTTGAACGTGAATTTTGACGATTATCATTTATAAAAACAGTTATTTTGACAATATGATTGAATTAAAACCCAAGAAGGTGTTCGACATCTTCAAACAGATCAACGCGGTGCCTCGTCCGTCGAAGCACGAGGAGAAAATGATTGACTTTCTCAAGCAGTTTGCTGCTGAAAGGGGCTTGCCCTGCAAAGTCGATGAGTGTGGAAATGTGCTGATTTCCAAGTCTGCCACTCCTGGTATGGAGAAATGTGCCACAGTGGTGATGCAAGGCCACATGGACATGGTCTGCGAGAAGAACAGCGATGTGGATTTCGATTTCTACAAGGATGCCATCCAGACTTATATAGATGGTGAGTGGATGAAAGCCAAGGGCACGACGCTTGGCGCTGACTGCGGTATAGGCGACGCACTCGCCCTTGCTATACTCGACTCCGACGACCTCCAGCATGGTCCTATCGAATGTCTTTTCACACGCGATGAAGAGACAGGTCTGACGGGTGCATTCGAGATGAAGTCAGGGTTCATGTCGGGCAAATATCTCATCAACCTTGACAGCGAGGACGAAGGCGAGATTTTTGTCGGTTGTGCAGGTGGAGCCAACACCATGGCCAAGTTTCATTTCACCAAGGAACCGATTCCAGCAGGTTACTTCACGATGCGCTTGAGTATCAGTGGACTTCAAGGAGGCCATTCTGGCGACGACATCAATAAGAACAGAGCCAATGCCAACAAGCTCCTTGCTCGTTTCCTCTATCAGGAGATGCAGAAGATGGATGTGAGGATTTCCGAGATACAAGGAGGAAATCTCCACAATGCCATTCCTCGCGAGGCTTCTGTCGTTTTCTCTGTGCCAGCGGATCTCAAAGAGAATGTTAAAGCCGATGCCAACATCTTCCTTGCAGACGTAGAGACTGAATTCTCGGTGACAGAGAAGAACGTGAGCATCAATGTGTCCAGTGCCCCGCAGCAGACTGAAGCCATTGACGCTAAGACTGCCTGTGGGCTTGTCTATGCCCTCCAGGCTGTCCACAACGGTATTCTGGCCATGAGTCAGGACATCGAGGGATTGGTAGAAACCAGTTCCAACCTTGCCAGCATCAAGATGAAAGGTGACGAGATCTGGGTGGAGAGTAGTCAGAGAAGTTCGATCGGCAGTGCAAGGGAAAACATGAGCAACACCATTCAGGCTGTGTTCAGACTGGCAGGAGCTGACGTGACTACTGGCGACGGTTATCCAGGATGGAAGCCTAACCCAAGTTCTGAACTGCTCAAAATATCCGTGGAGTCCTATAAGAGATTGTTTGGTAAGGAGCCCAAAGTCAAGGCCATACATGCCGGACTGGAATGCGGTCTCTTCAGTGAGAAATATCCAGGACTGGACATGGTGTCCTTCGGCCCCACACTTCGTGGTGTTCACTCGCCCGATGAGAAGTTGCTCATACCGACTGTCGAGATGGTTTGGAACCACCTCACCGACATCCTTAAGCACATTCCTCAGGAATAATGGGCTTTTCACGAATTAGCGAATAGCAAATACTACTCATTAACACTTCATTCGTATGTTTTCAGGTATCATAGAAGAATTTGCCACTGTCGTGGGCATCGATAAATATCAGGAAAATATTGATTTTCACCTCAAGTGCTCGTTTGTAGATGAACTGACCATCGACCAAAGCGTCGCTCACAATGGCGTTTGCCTCACTGTGGTG
Organism: uncultured Bacteroides sp.; assembly: GCA_946628545.1. GTDB lineage: Bacteria > Bacteroidota > Bacteroidia > Bacteroidales > Bacteroidaceae > RUG11857. The sequence goes on from CAMOWU010000075.1 coordinate 3,033, forward strand.
AAGATTCAAGACGGGACTTATACCGTCACGGCGATGAAAGAAACGCTTGACCGATCGAACCTCGGTCTGCTCAAGGTTGGCGACCATGTCAATGTGGAGCGCAGCATGATGATGAATGGCAGGCTCGACGGACATATCGTTCAGGGCCATGTTGATCAAACGGCTGTCTGCACCGCTAAGGAAGACCAGCAGGGTAGTTATACCTTCACGTTCAAGTACAATTTCGACAGGGAAATGGCCCAGCGTGGTTATTTCACTGTAGATAAGGGATCGGTCACGGTGAATGGCGTGAGCCTTACTGTATGTAATCCCACCGACGACACCTTCCAAGTCAACATCATCCCTTACACCTACGAGTTCACCAATTTCCATAGCATCGAGCCAGGAACGGTGGTTAACATCGAGTTCGACATCATTGGAAAGTACATCAGCCGACTGGCTCATTTCTCATAGCCGGAAACAAGGCCATTCAAAGCAACAAGCGGTCCAAGTCAACGCCTTGGACCGCTTGCTTTTTGTTGTTATTTAGCTACGACCACCTTTCTGTTTCTGATATAGAAACCTTTAGTGGGAGGTGTTGCAAGTCGTCGTCCTTGAAGATCATAAATGGCGTCATCCTCAATTTCTTCAGCTATAGTAGAAGATATGTCGGTGTAAGTATCCCAACCGCCAAGACGGTCATCAAGTGTGACTACACGACTGTCGCTCATGCATTTCTTCCATTCTGCAGCACTTGTCTTGTTGACAAAATTGCCGTTCCATGTTTGATACCAAGGCATCCACCACGCCCATACGGCTTCTTCGTCAAATTCCTTGTCGATGTCGGGTATAGGCCCGTTTTCCGACAAGGCAATGATTTTCTTCCCAGCTGTAAGCACCTTGAGATTGTCGAAAGATACATAGTTGCTCGAGTAGTCGAAGTCTGCATTGTAGATGTCGGCTGAAACCACGTCGTAGTATTGTTCACCGGGATTCCAGTCTTTGTCTGTTTCACCTGCGTTCCACACCCAGATCACGTTGTGTACACCTTTCACATTCACCATTTCGTCGAAAACAAGTTGATAGAGTTTGATGAAAGGACCAGCACCTTCGCTTCCCCACCAGAACCACCCTCCACTTGCCTCATGTAGTGGACGGAAAATACATGACATTCCAGCGTTCTGCAACTCCAGGAAATAGTCGGCAACCTTGTCGATGTCCTTGATGATGTTGCGGTAGAGAGTAGAGCTGGTATTCCAAGTGCCATCGGCATTCAAAGCACTGGATATTCTCATACTGGTTTTGTCGGTGTAGAACTCGTTTGTCTTACGGCTTGGATCGCGCCAGTGCCAAGTAAAGGCAGGGAATCCACCGCGTCGATAAGTGTCTTTGGCCAGATCGACCGAGGAACGAGTGTATGATTTGTCGTAGTACTCGTTTTCATAAAGTCCCGTGGCGTTCATCATGTCGAATCCCACCAGGGCAGGGTATTTTCCCGCCACCTTGTAAACGGCCTGCATGTCGGCATGGCGTCTGACGTCGCCATTGGCAGAACCCATGTCGCCTGTCATCATGCCAGAGATGGTTTTCTGTCCGAAGTTTTCATAAAGGAAGGAATACATCTCTTTCGCACTGGCTGTGGCATCAGGGTCAACTGGGTTGGGGGAGATTTTGAACTCTAAAGTGCTGGTGCTGGATTCCAGGCGTATATAGTCGATGCGAAACCATGTCCAGTTGGGTGTCATGACAATGGTGTTGGTTCCTGCATTCATAAAGAAAGTGCCAACGCTCGATTCTGCATGTCCGTTCACCTTGAAGGTGCTTGGACTGCCATTGACCGATAGGTTGACGACCTTTTCTCCATACAGCGCGTCGTAGCCCACATAAATCGTGTATTTCCCCCGTTCGTTGCAATTGTAGGTGAATGTGATTTTGGCTTTTTCATCGGTCAGTTCCAATGCTTTTCCACCCGAATACTTGGAGTCCTGGATGAGTTTGCACGAAGAGTATTGTGCCTGCTCTGCCTCCAGTTTGGAACTGTCCTGTGCCTGTGCACATAGGCATTGGCAGGCAAGGAAGATAAGTGTCAAGGATAAATGTCTCATAGTCAGAAAGTATAAGTAAAGATAATAGTTGTTTGTTGATCATGGAATGAGTGCTTGCCATAGCCCATGAGGGATTTGGGCGAATTGGCGCAGGTGAGATGCCTGCGAACCTCCAGTAGGTCTTTACACCCGCCATGAAATGTCGGGGAACAAGACGCACTCTGCAATGGGATCACATGGTGATTATACCATGGGTATAGCACCGTCGGCTTCTTCTTCCTCAGTCTTGATTGAGGCGTAAGTGAAGCTTAGGGGCGTGAAATAGAGCATCTGGATGTAGAAACTGACAAAAGAGGTGATAAGAAGGGTGATAAACATCCATATCTCGAAATGGTCGGGAAGATTCACTGCATCGCCGTTCAGTTGGCTGGTCAATGCCGCTCTCTGAACGAATGTGAACACAATGGCAGGTGCGTTCAGCAAGAACGACACAACTCCAACGAGCAAAGCCACCAGCACGGAAATCTGCATCATCTTGCCCCATTTCTTGAATCCCCGTTTGAAACCGTCGATGTAGGGACGGACAAAGCTGCCTTTCTGCAACATCACCGTAGGCAACACATTGTTGTAGGCAATGGCTATGGTGAGCAGCACCAGCAAGATCACCACCAGACCGATGACTTTCAATATGGTCTTGTCCAGATCCCAGTCTTTCGAACCGATCATCATGTAGATAAAAACGAGTCCACAGGCGATAGCAGCCAGGATACTTGTTATGATGATGTAGAACAATGCCTTGATGCTCAGTCCGAAGAAATTCTTGTTGTAGATGCTCTTGAATGTCTGCTGTTTCAGACTCTCATTGGATGCCTTTACCTCCACAAAACGGAACACCAAGGCCAACATGGCGATGGAGCACAGAAATAAAATTGTGGAGAAAGACAATATCCACACCAACATTGAAATGGTCAGGCCAGAGATGATATGGGTGGAAAGGTGCGCGATAATGGCACTGCTCAGGGCATAAGGAATGCTCACAGGCAATGACAGGAAAAGCATACGAAGGAAATGCTCGGTCAGCAGGCTGATTCCTTCTGACAAGCATTTGCCAGTGTTGCGGATTTTATAAAAGCGGTTATCTTGTTCGGTGCCTTCTGTGGCACCTTGATCTTGGAGTGCTTTTGATTGTTCCATTTGTTTTACGGGTTGAAGATTCTATTTTGTCGGGATATTGTGATTTCGGGATGTCGTTTATTCGTTTAATCGTTAAATCGTTTATCCGATTCGTATTTTGATTTCGAATTCCTCGGAAAATCATGGATTGTCATGCAAAGTTACGCATAAAAAATGACTGTCAGCCCATTCTGAAAGCCAAAAAAACGATAACTGTCGTTTGTTTAACGATAATTTGGATTTCATCTTGCCTATATGACTTTTACAAGCACTCGATTTGTCTATTTGGGGAAAAAGTGTTTATTTTGCAAAATAATACTTACGACATAACTCTAAATAGTATCAGCAGGATGGATATTCTCGATGAAGTGAGATGGGGTTTCATTGGATGTGGTGAGGTCACTGAAAAGAAAAGTGGCCCTGCTTTCTCGATGATTGAGGGGTCGAAGGTCGTGGCTGTGATGAGTCGTGATAAGGACAAAGTACGTTCTTATGCCGAACGTCATCATATTCCCAAATACTATACTGATGCCCAAAGCCTTATCGCTGATAAGGATGTGAATGCCGTGTATATCGCCACTCCCCCCTCTTCACATGCCACGTTTGCCATAATGGCTATGAAGGCAGGAAAACCCGTTTATGTGGAGAAGCCCATGGCTGTCAGTTATGAGGAATGTCTGCGCATCAATCGTGTTTCGGCCATGGAGGAGGTACCTTGTTTTGTGGCTTATTACCGACGCTATCTCCCTTATTTTCAGAAAGTCAGTGAATTGCTCAGAAACGATGTGATAGGCAAGGTGCTCAATGTTCAGCTCCGTTTCGCTGTGCCTCCTCGCGAACTCGACTACCATTCCGACAATCTCCCTTGGCGTCTCCAACCCGATATCGCGGGAGGAGGTTATTTCTATGACCTTGCGCCACACCAGATCGACCTTTTGCAACTCTATTTCGGATCCATCATCGAGGCCGAAGGCTACTGCTCCAACAGAGCCAATATGTATAAGGTTGAAGACACAATCAGTGCCTGCTTCCGATTCGACAGCGGTCTGCCAGGGTCTGCTTCATGGTGTTTTGTCGCCCATCAGTCGGCAAGAACCGACAGAATCGAGATTGTGGGTCAAAAAGGAATGATCTGTTTTTCCGTCTATGACTACACGCCTATTGCGCTCCACACCGAAGAAGGACGGAAAGAAATCATCGTGGAGAACCCGAAATATGTTCAGCTCCCTATCATCACAGATGTGGTGGAGCATTTGCGAGGCATTACTGTCTGTGCTTGCGACTCCATGAGTGCCACCCCCACCAACTGGGTACTCGATAAGATTCTTGGTAAATTAGGATAGGTTGAAGTGGAAAGGATATGAGAAGGATTTTGTGGATAGTGATAGGGATGATGATTGCATCGGGTGCTCATGCCTGTGATGTGGATAGCTTGATTACAGACCAGCGCGACACCACTCTCCAAGTGCCAGAAGTAGTAGTCGAGAAAAAGAAGAAAAATGTCTTTAAGACCATCACTGGCGTCATGGACCGGATCACCAACTTCTTCATGGGCTGCGACACCACTTACATCACCCCTCAGCTCTATGAGTTCACCGCACAGCTCGAACTCAGCAACTGGAACGACTTCTACCACATGCAGGCCTATGGGCAGTCGAAGAGCATGGACATCATGTCGGAGGCATCGACTGTACTCGGTGGTTATATCTATTGGAGTATCTTCGGATACGGATATTCAGTCAACCTCCGTGATGTGGGAGTCAGAAACGGAGAATACAACGGTACAGGACGCCGCCAGACTTTCGTGCTCAATACCGGAAGAATATTCGCTGAATATTACACCTTCAACTCTGGAAAGACCGCAAGGATCACTCACATCACAGGACAAGACCTGAAAGGACTCAACACCCGATTCCGCGGTTTGCAATCGTGGTGCACTGGATTGAATTTCTCATACATCTTCAACCACAAGCACTACTCCTGGCCTGCCGCTTTTGGAGAAAACGCCGTGCAGAGAAAAAGCTGTGGCTCATGGAAGGCTGGTTTCACCTACAACAACCAGCGCATTTCCCTCAACGCCGATGAATTGCCCGAAGACATCAGCCAAATCGATTCCACGCTGCTTTTCAACCACGTGGACTACACCGACTATGCGATCAACTTCGGCTACTCCTACAACTGGGTTTTCCGTCGCAACTGCCTCTTAGCCATATCATTCACACCGGCTCTCGGATATCGTAAGTCAAACATCACCGAAGGCGACAACGACCGACTAAGACTGGAAAACCTCAGTACCGACCTCTTCACCAAGGCCAGTCTCTTCTGGAACAACACCCATTATTTCGCCGGAGTGATGTTCGAATTGCATACCTACCATTACAGAAAACGCAACTTCGGACTTACCAACAACTACGGCACACTCAAATTCATTGTCGGCCTCAACTTCCTCAAGAAAGCCCAATATAAGAAACCCAAGTCCAAGAAGAAAAAGAAATAGGAAGACGAAAGCCTCCTGCAAATCATATCTTTTTTCTTCTTTTTTCTCTTTTTCCTTGACGTTTCGGCGATTTATTCGTAATTTCGCATTTATAAGTTAACTCAAGGAAAATCGTCATTTATGAAACGTTTCAGACTTTCGTGCTTTATGCTTATCATGTCGATGGCTCTTTTCGCACAGAATGGAGACCGACATGTGGTTAATATCAATTTCGGATGGCTCTTCCATGAAGGAGACCTGCCAGCGGCTCAGCAGGTGAATACCAATGAGGCAGGTTGGAGAAAAGTGGATTTACCCCATGACTTCCAGATTGAACAGCCTTGGGTTGCTCCCGCTGCCGACGAGAAAGCTGACAACACCGATGTGGCAGCCAATATCAAGAGCAGACTTTCCAGCCGTGGATTCAAGGAGATGGGAAAAGGCTGGTACCGCTACCATTTCACCCCTGCTAACGAGATGAAGAACCGTCGTGTGCTGATCGACTTCGGCGGCATCATGTATGTGGGCGATGTATATCTCAATGGTGAGAAAGTGGGGTCCACCGATTATGGCTACGTGGGATTTGAGGTGGATGTCACCGACAAAATCCTATGGGGGCAAGACAATGTCATTGCAGTTATGGCCGACACTCGTGAACCCGGCAACTCCCGTTGGTACACAGGTGGCGGACTTTTCCGCGATGTGAACATTGTCTATACACCAAAAGACCTCTTTTTCGGACGTCATCCGCTCTACATTACTGCCCGCGACAATAAGTACGTGAATATCACGGCCGAGTTCACCAATCGCTCACGGTCCAGAGAAACGCAAATCAAAGTCAGTATCTATGCCCCTGACGGTCAACTTGTGAATGAGGTCAGCACAACCAAAAGCAGAAACACACAGTCCAGGACCATGGAAGCGCGGATCCCAGAAATAGCCATTGCCAACCCGCAACTGTGGGACACCGACACGCCCAACCTCTACACCGCCAAGGTGGAGATTCTGAGAGAGGACGGCAGTGTTGCCGACGTGGCAACCAGCCAGTTCGGTATTCGCACAGTGGAGTTCGGACCAGACTATGGCCTCAAACTCAATGGCAAGAAGGTGCTGCTCAAAGGATACGCCAACCACCACACCTTGGGAGCCCTTGGAGCTGCAGCCTATCCGAAGGCGATAGAGAAGCGTCTCCAACTCATCAAGGAATATGGGATGAATCATATCCGCACTTCTCATAATCCCTATAGTCGTGAATTCATTGAGCTCTGCGATAAGTATGGCATCCTTGTGGTGGATGAGCTCTACGACAAATGGACGCGACAGCACACTGGAGGCAGAGTGCCTTTTGAGAATCTCTGGCAGTATGATGTGCCAGAATGGGTGAAGCGCGACCGCAACTCGCCATCAGTCGTTCTGTGGAGCCTTGGAAATGAATTGCAGCAAGATCCCAACCAGCCCTTCAACGACTTCGGAGTGACAGCCTACCGCCTGATGAAGACCTTGCTCAACCGCTACGACTCTACCCGTTTGGTCACCGTAGCCATGCATCCCCGCTACAGGAACTGGGAAACAGACTCGTTGCCTTGCGACCTCGCCATGATCACCGATGTCCAGTCGTACAACTACCGCTATATGTATTTCCCTGGCGACGGAAGACGTTTCCCCTGGATGAAATTCTACCAAAGTGAGGCATCCGTGTCGGCCATGGGTGAGAACTATTTCGCCATGGACCTCAATAAAGTCATCGGTCTGGCCTACTGGGGTGCTATTGATTATCTTGGCGAAAGTCAGGGATGGCCCACCAAAGGTTGGGCTCAGGGTGTCTTCGACATCTCGCTTGAACCCAAGCCCAAGGCCTACTACATGAGGAGTTTCTTTAAGCCTGAGGAACCTGTGGTGCACATCGCAGTCATCGACAACAAAGGCGACCAGATGTGGAATGGTATTCAGACAGGCAACGATGGCATGAGCGACCACTGGAACCGTCAGCCAGGAACAAAACTTCAGATTGTCACTTACACCAATGCAGATGAAGTGGAACTGATCGTCAATGGCAAGAGCATCGGTACGAAGAAGAACGACAAGAGCAATGCCAAGATGCGCAACCAGATACGATGGAACGATGTGGAGTATCAAGACGGATATGCAGAGGCTGTTGCCAAGACTGGTGGTAAAGTGGTGGCACGCCATCGTATCGAAACGACAGGAGAAGCGGTCAAACTTATCGCCGTACCCGACAACAACGCTTGGAAAGCCGATGGCATGGACCTGCAGCATGTGCGCATCTATGCTGTCGATAAGAAAGGCAGGAGGTCTTATACCGCCCAGCAGGAACTCAAGTTCTCAGTGGAAGGCGACGCTCGCATTGTGGCGGTGAGCAGTGGCGACCACCAATCTCACGAACTCAACGCCACCGACCATCGTCAACTCTATAATGGAAGTGCCCTTGTCATCCTGAGGGCAGGCAAGAATGCCGGACCAGTCAGCTTGACCGTTTCTGGGGAGGAATTCAAGCCCGTCAAGACCAAATTAACAACCATTCGCTAATACGTAGGGACGCGACTCTTCGCGTCCCTAAAACATTCATACAGGTGTAGAAATGAAAGATAAATTGAAACTTTTGATCCGAAGCATGTTGGCAGGTATCTGCATCGCTTTGGGAAGTGCCATCTATCTGAAACTGGGTGGTGTGGTAGGAGCGGTGATGTTCGCATTCGGCTTACTCACTGTTGTGCATTTCAAACTGCCTCTATATACAGGAACAGCAGGTTTTATTGACTTGAAGGAAGGTAAAGAATACGTCAATATGCTGTGGATTCTTGTAGGCAACATCATCGGGTGCCTCTTGTTCGCTTTCATGCCCATTGATGGGATAGGTGAAGGAGCCACGGCTATCGTTCAGGCAAGAATGGATGCAGGATACTACAATTGCTTCATGAGGAGCATAGGATGTGGATTGATCATGACGCTCATCGTACAGGGTGGACGCGACAAGAACCAGTTGCTCATCCTTTTCGGCATCCCCCTTTTCATCTTGCTTGGATTCTACCACAGCATTGCCGATGCGGCATATATAGGTTTCAATCCCGACTGGGCGCTCAATGGCAAGGAGTTCGGCTATTACCTGACGATTGTCGCTGGAAACTTCGTCGGATGCAATGTTCCAAGATTATTGAACTATAAGCTATGAAAAGGTTTGTTATTCCCTCTGGTATGAGAGGAAAACAGACGTTGAGAATATATCTCCTTGACCCAGGGGTGGTATTACAGGAAATCAACCTGTAATACCACCCCTGTATATTCATAGTAAGGACGCGACACGTCGCGTCCCTACGGATTATTCTACACGAATCTGGCAAGAGCCGGTTTTCAGGCCATCGGCCGAACTTGTGATGATGAGTTCGGCTGTTTTTTTCTCGCTTTGGATAAGAATCTGTGCGTATCCGTTGAAGGCAGGTATGCGGAAGTCCTTGCAATGATGTTCCTTGGGATGGTCCTCGCCAAGATAAGAAGGATCTCCATTCCCAGCTCCCAGGATATGTGCTTCACCTTCCAGGTGGAAGTTGAGTTCAGGACAAGCATCGGGAACCACTCGGCCTTTCTTGTCTTGTATTTCCACAGTCAAGATCGCCACATCCCTACCGTCGGCATGAATCTGCTGGCGGTCTGCTTTCATCACAATGCGGTAGGCATCCTCGGTTGTGGCGATGGTCTGGCTGAGGATTCGTTTCCCATTCTTGTAGCCAGTGGCCACCACCTTGCCCGGCTGATAGATGGCTTTCCACTTCAGATGGCCGTTGCGTGGCATCGACTGTCGTCCGAGTTTCTTGCCGTTGACCGTCAGTTCCACCTCATCGCAGTTGCTGTAGGCCCACAGTTCGACTTCTTCTCCCTCATGACCTTTCAGGTTCCAGTGCGGGAAGATATGGAGTGTGGGCTCGTCGGTCCACCACGACTTCAGATACCATGCCTCGTCTTTAGGAAATCCGCAGTAGTCGAGGATGCCGAATTCGGAGTCTGTGGCAGGGTAGCTCAAAGGATTGGGCTCGCCGCGGTAGTCGAATCCAGTCCAGTAGAAGAGTCCGGCAGCCCAAGGGCGGTCGGCATAGAACTGCCAACCACGCTCGATGACGTTCTCCACACCTGGCTCCGTACCTCGGTTGATGGCTGGCATCCGGCCAGGCTGTGCAGGGTCTTTGAAATACACACCGCGTGTGCCACACCCCGTCGTTTCCTCCGTGCCTACAATCTTCCATGTCGGGTTGGCTTTCTTGCGCTCATCCACATTGTTCTGCACGATATAGTTGAATCCCACGACATCGAGCCCCTTGATCATCTCTCCACCGCCAGCATTGGCAATGGTGGAATGGCGGGTGGGGTCGAGCAAACGGGTGTATTCGCGCATGGCGGCGGCGATGCGGGTGCCCTGCACTGTGTTCTCTATACCCCATTCCTCGTTGCCATCACTCCAAAGGATGATGGAGGGGTGGTTGCGGTCGCGTTTGATCATGTTTTCCAACAGGCGCAGGTGCTCTGTGTTGATGCCCGTCAGGCGGTTCTCGTCGATGACCAGCATGCCTTCACGGTCGCAGATGTCGAGTTGTGCAGGTGTCATAGGGTTGTGGGAGGCGCGGTAGGCGTTGCAACCTATTTCTTTCAGTCGTTTGATACGCCAAGCCATCAGCGCCTCAGGAATAGCAGCCCCTACACCGGCGTGGTCCTGGTGCATGTTCACTCCTTTCAGTTTCAGTGGCTGACCGTTGAGGATAAATCCACGTTCTGCATCGAACTGAGCGTCGCGGAAGCCGAATGTCGTCTCATATACATCACAGACACGTCCGTTGGTGCTGATGGTGGTTTCCACCTTGTAGAGATAAGGGTCAGCGGGCGACCACAGATGTGGAGAGTCGATGGTCATGCTTTGATGGCAGCCAACAGTCTGCTTGCCTTGAAGCCTCACGGACACCTGTTGGCTTTTCGCTACTTCCTGACCTTCAGCGTTGATCAGTCGTTGAATCACACTGCATTCCTGTCCTGTAAGTGTGTTGTTGTTGACTTCTGTCTCTACTTGGAGAGTGGCTTGGTTGTAAGGAGACGTCATGTCGGCATACACAAATGTACCGAAGGGAGCCACACTGACAGCACTCGATTTTAGCAGCCAAGCGTCGCGGTAGATGCCGGCACCCTCGTAGAACCAACCTTCCTCGAGCGATGCGTCAGCACGCACGCAGATGAGGTTGTCGCCACCGTAGTTCACGTATTCGGTCACGTCGTAAACCTGGGTGGCATATCCGCTGGGCTCAGTGCCAAGGTAGAACCCGTTGAACCAGACCCTTGCGTCGCGGAAAATACCGTCGAACTGAAGTCGGATGGTTTTGCCTAAGTCTTCAGCGGGAATGGTGACAACCTTGCGGTACCATCCCACACTTGTCTCGGGAAATTTGTAGCCTACCATCTTGTAGCCATGGGAATGACTGGCTTGTGGGTGGTAGGGGAGGGTGGTCACCCAGTCGTGAGGGATGGTCACTTCCTCCCATGTGCTGTCGTCGAACTTCTGAGCGTAAGGTCCCTCGTTGTGGATTGAGTTGGCTTTGGTCAGGTAGTTGAAGTATTCGGTGCCGCATCCAAAGTCTTTCTTGGGATCGGAGGCGTTGCCGAAAGCAAACTTCCAGCCATCATCCAGCAATATTCGTTCTCTGTAGTTCTGTGCGCATGCACTGCCGACAATCATCATGGTTGTCAGGAGAAAAAACAGTTTTTTTATCATAGTTATGTAGGTTTTTATTCGCAAAATTAGTCATAAAATCCAAGTTTTCATACCTTTTTATTATCATAAGTTAATAAAATCTTGATTAACATCCATGAAAGGCATGATGTTTAGATAATGATGAATATCTTTCCTCTAAAAAAGTTATTATTTATCTCGGCTGGTTTATAAATCCAAATTTTTATCTAAATTTGCATATAGATGAGACTTAACGACCTAACTTATATGAAACAACTGATTGCTATTTTACTGGTGTTCGCTACGAGTGTGGCGGCTCAGGCCGACGAGACAAGAAAAGTGCCCCTGTTGGGCAACGTTATCAACCGTCAGACCACTTCGCTCAATGGCGAATGGAACTACATTGTCGATGTGCAGGAGTGTGGCTACTACGGTTACCGACGCGAGAAAATCAGAAACGGATTTTTCCGCAACGACAAACCCCGTCAGCCGGAGGACCTCATTGAGTACGACTTCGACAAGGCCGACAAGATGCAGATACCCTCCGACTGGAACACCTGGAACCAACGTCTCTTCTTCTATGAGGGGACCGTCTGGTTCAAGCGCTCGTTCAACTACCAGCCCAAGGCAGGACGACGTACGCTGCTTTATTTCGGTGCCGTCAACTACGAGGCCATTGTCTTTGTCAACGGTAGGGAAGTGGGACAGCATGTGGGTGGGTTCACTCCTTTCAATTTCGATGTGACCGACCTGCTGCGTGAAGGTGAGAACTTCGTCATCGTCAAGGTCGATAACAAACGGAGCCGTGAGAATGTGCCCACCCTTATCTTCGACTGGTGGAACTATGGCGGAATCACGCGTGACGTGATGTTAGTGGACGTTCCACAGAACTATATCGAAAACTACTCGCTCCAGTTGCAGAGTCTTGAAGGGCGGCTGCTCAGCTTCAATCTGAAACTCAACCAACCTGAAGCAGGACAGCAAGTGATGCTCGCCATCCCAGAACTCAAAATCAAAAAGACTGTGACTACTGATGACAAAGGCTGTGCATCCATCAATATGAAAGCCAAACCACAACTTTGGTCGCCTGAACATCCTAAACGCTACAGAGTGGAGATGACACTCAACGGTGAGACTCTGATTGACTCCATCGGATTCAGGAAGATTGAGACCAAGGGCAAGCAACTCCTGCTCAATGGCACCCCCATCTTCCTCAAAGGCATCAGCATCCACGAAGAGAAACCTATGGGAGGAGGTAGGGCAAACTCCACCGCCGATGCCCACATACTGCTCTCTTGGGCCAAGGAACTGGGGTGCAACTTCGTTCGTCTGGCGCATTATCCCCATAATGAGTTCATGGTGCGCGAAGCAGAGCGCATGGGACTGATGGTCTGGTCGGAGATTCCCGTTTATTGGACCATTGACTGGACCAATCCCTCGACCTTCGACAATGCCAGTCAGCAACTCAACGACATGATACGTCGCGACCAGAACCGTGCCAACGTGATCATCTGGTCTATCGCCAACGAGACGCCCCACAGTGCCGAGCGCGACAATTTCCTCAGCCGACTCTCCAAAATGGCGCACGATCTCGACAACACCCGCTTGGTCAGCATGGCTATGGAGGTGCTCTCAGCAGCCAACTACCACAACCGTTTGCAGGACAACATGAACCAGTATGTGGACGTCATCTCGTTCAATCAGTACATCGGTTGGTACCGCGACGTAAAAGACGCACCTAAGATGACTTGGGAGATACCTTACGACAAACCTGTCATCGTCAGTGAGTTTGGAGGAGGGGCGAAGTACGGACTGCATGGTGCTCCCAACCAGCGATGGACAGAGGAGTTCCAAGAGAACCTTTATAAAGAGAACACAGCCATGCTCGACAAAATTGACGGACTGGCAGGTACCACGCCCTGGATTCTCAAGGATTTCCGTTCCCCAAGACGTCTGCTCACCGATGTGCAGGACTACTACAACCGCAAGGGGCTCTACTCCGACAAAGGAGAGAAGAAGAAAGCTTTCTATGTGCTCAAGCAATGGTATGAGGGGAAGTAATCTATTTGTTGTAAACCAGGTTGC
>CAMOWU010000076.1 GCA_946628545.1 uncultured Bacteroides sp.
CCTCAAAAGGAGGCTCACTGCTGCTGAAAAACGTACAGCCCGAGGTCATGAACATCCTCCGCATGACGGGTTTCGACAAACTGCTCTCCATTCAATAAATCTGACCGCCCCTGAAAGGGTCACCTCTCAGTAGCCGTGGGTACACCGAGCGAAGCGAGGTGCACCCACGGACATCACCGATCCCCACCTCCACCCAGGACCCTGAAAGGGTCCCCCATTTGGATCAGCCCTCACTGCTCTATATTTGAGCGTAGCGACCCCAGTAGCGTTTGGCTTCTGCATAACAAGTATGTCATTGGTAGGAGGTGCGGCATTCCTGCCGCACAAAGAAACGTGCGGCAGGAATGCCGCACCTCCTACATGGCTCTGAGCAGTTAGCCCGCCCTTCCGAAAATGTTAAAATTTCGGCCATATCTGTTTTTTTCTCTTTCGGATTTGTGAAGTTTGGCGAAATCTTTGTAATTTTATCATCGATTTTTGTCATCATGGTACATTGCGCACTCTTGAATGTCCTTGAAACTGCGCATAGATGATCGACATTCCATTCTAAAGATGAGCGAACCTGTGCTGTCGTGACGAGTGTAGAATGAGAATGGCAGAGTCGAAGAGAGAATGAGATGATGACCTGACATATCAATTTATAAGCCTATGTAACATCAAAGACAAAAGACATACATAATAAAGCGTAAACTTATATTCTTGCTTATCGAAATTCGCCAAATTTTAAAAAGCAATCAAGAGTAAAAGTGAATACGCTCACGCTGAATGCGTGGGCTTTTACTCGTATATGATTGCAATGGCGTTTGGCGATGCCTCGATAAGCGTAGACGAAGTGATTAGTCCACGTTTTTTTATTGTCTATATTTCAACCTTGGACTACGGAAACACAATCGTTTTTTATAAAAAAAAACACACAGGCTATGGCTAACATTTTTATCAATTCTCGCGACATTCTGATCACCATTGACCCTAACCTTGTGGCATTCGTCTTGGCGGATGGCAATTATTCCCGTGTGCTGTATATCAACAAACGGGAAATCAGTCTGACTATGGGCATATCCAAGGTGGACGAATTGCTGAAAGCCAATGGAGGAAAGCGAAACAAGTTCTTGCGTCTCGGAAGAAGTGTGATCATTAATCACATCTATTTGCACAAAATCGACTTGCTGCGTCAGCTCCTGATACTGAGTGATGGACGTCAGGAGTTGCGGCTGAATCTTTCGAAGAAACTCCTCAAATCATATAAAGAGGCAGTAGTAAGAGCCATAGAAATAAAAGGTGGGTTTGACAAAAACAGTATTCAAATCAACGATAATCATGAAGAAAATAATATTGGGTAAGGAAGGAGACCAGTATTTCACGATCAATGGATCATCCGTGAGCAGGCAACATGCCGAAGTCACCATCAACGACAGCGGCATCTGGACATTGACTGACCTCAATTCCACGAATGGCACTTTTGTGAGAGATGAACAGACGGGGGTACTCAAACGAATATCCCAAATCGAGATTCATCCTCTGACCTTCATCTGTCTGGGACCAGACAATTCCCATGGCTGCAGCTTTTATGCAAGGCAAGTGCTCAATCCAGGTGACTTTAAAGACGAACTTGAATATATGAATGAGAAAGAGGATGAGTATGATAAGGAGCTCGTTGCTGTGGAGCGTAAGATCAGATGGCAACGATGGATCGTTTTCTTTCTCAATGTGGGCGTAGCAGGAATCACCTTGCTCATACCAAGAAGTTTCGATAGTGTGATCACTGACTTCCGACTCAACATCATGCGAATTGTACCTATCTGCTCCACCTTCTTTTCAGCATTTTATGATTTCAGTGGGGAAAAGAAAAAACTGGCAGAACAATACAACAGATTCCGACATTGCCCCAATCCCGAATGTCACAACAAGTTGAAATCAACCGAGATTCGTAGCATGGATTGCTCCAAATGTCATTGTATGTAATCAACACTTTAATCAACAGAAAAACATGAGAAGATTCTTATTTGTAATGGCGTTTTTCGCTGTCATGGTTTGCAGCGTGAATGCTCAGAAAACTTATGTCCTTTTGACGGGTATTAACAACTACGGACTGACGGAAAAAGAAAACCTGAGGTATCCTGTCAAGGATGTCAAAGAACTCAAGCAGGTCTTTAGCCATCAGAACTACACAATCGCTACGCTGACAGGAAAATACGTGACTCCTCAAAACATAGAAGAGAAACTGAACGCAATCATCAAATTGGCAAAACCCACCGACAGGATTATTTTCTATTTCTCCGGACATGGTGGAACGGGTGCGGTGGCTTGCTATCAAGGTGCGCCACTTTTCTACGACGCAATCGTCAGCATGCTTTCCAAGGCCAATACCAATCAGGTGTTCTGCTTCATCGACGCATGCCACTCAGGAAGTGCACTCGCCTCCACATTGGCAGGAACGGCCAACCTCAATGGGGGTAAACCGGTCTTTATGACTGCATGCAGGCCCGAGGAAACATCGGCCGACATGCCCATACTTGAAAACGGACTCTTCACCCAGTCGGTTCTGAAAGGACTGCGTGGCAAGGCTGATGCAAACAGAGACAGAGAGGTTACCTTGGTCGAACTGTTCAAGTATGTTCATGCTGACATCGTCAATAAGATGTCGAGATTTCCTGCCGATGAGCAGATGCATCCTCAGTTGATCGGCTCCACCGCTTTGTACAATACTGTTTTGACGAAATGGTGAGGTACCCTTTGGGGGCTTCTATAAACAGAGAATTTATAGAAGTCTCTTTTTGGTCAGCGAAAGTGGACGGTTGGTCAAGAAACCCCTATCACGTCGTCAAGAATGAACACATAAAATTTGAAACACCCTTTCCCGTGAATTAACTTTGCGACCGTAATCACATTAAAACATTGAATTATGGATACAAAAAAACAAACCAATCCTGCAGGTAAGAAAGGTGGAAGAAATCCTTTCGGAAATATTGCTCTTGCAGCAGGGAGCCTGATTGTGGGTGCCGCAACAGCAGAGGCTATCGAGAAGTGGAGAAAAGATCATCAGGACTCTACTGAAGAGGCACAGCTTGAAACAGAAACTCATACTGAAGAGGTTCCCGAACAAGAGGAACAAGTAGAAGAGCAGAACACGCAACAGGAACAAGCGAGCGAACCACAACAAGAGGTGGATGAACCTCAGCCCGTTGATCCTGAGACACCTTCTCCATCTGAACCAGAGCCTGAAGAGCAGAACTCAACTGCTGAGTCAACGGTTGACGAAGTGGCGCAGAACATTGCCCAAAGTGAGGAAATCGATCCTATCGATGCCGGGTTCACGGCTTACATGAACGTGGGAGAGCATCGTACTGTCTATACGGAAGATGGAGAAGTGGATGCTTTTGAAGTTGAGTTCAATGACCCGGCATTGGCGGGCTATCCTTTCTTGCTCACAGACTCAAATGGCGATGGCTTTTATGATTCCGTTTGCATGGCCGACGGAACACCCGCAAATATCATGGTCAATGCTCCAGACCATCCCACTATGGACAGCATTCTTGCACAAGTGGGGCTTACTCAGAGTGACCTTGAGGAGATGCATCAATCTGGAGGTGGCTATCTCTCTCCCGATGAAGGCAATGACATGGCACAAAACGATGACCCTTCAGGGGATATGATTGATGAGAATGGCAATCAAGTGGCTCAGGAGCAGGTGGCTCAGGCGCAACAACCCGCTGCGGAGGATGATGACGATGTTGATGACGAAGTGATTGCTGCTCTGCTGACCGGACTACTTGTTGATGATGACGACGAGGAGGAATACACTGGAGCAGAGGTGGAATACACTGGAGATGATGCTCAAGATGACGAGCTTAGTGATGAAGAGATTGCAGCCTTGTTGGCGGCGTTGGATGATGATGAAGAGGATGATGACCCCAATGAGGCAGGATACTCAGGCGAACAAATAGATGTTTTCGCAGAAGACGATGATTCTGGTGATGAGAGTTTTGATGATTCCTTCAGTGATGATCCGTATGACGAAGTATAATTGCCTACCTATCTGAGGAATGTCAATAGAGAAGAATAAACAGAATACAACTACAATGACGATAATGGTATGAAACAAGATGATAAGCAGTATCCAGTGTTGGGGACACCGGAATTAGTGGCAGGAAAGACTTATATCATCAGCGCCAGGGCTGCTTTTGTGGCGCAAAGCTATACGGTGGTCTGTCCTGTGTGTGGAAAGCATCTGCTGGCTGAACCCGACAAAAAGGGGCTTCACACATTGATCTGCCCAAATAATGACAGTAAAATCAATTATATGGCTAAGGAGGTAAAGGCCAAGAAAGTGGAAACGCCTGCTAAAGATGCTGAAGAGGTCAAGAAAGTGGAAACGCCGGCTAAAGAGACGGAAGAGGATGACGTGTTGAAATATCCCGAATTGGGTGTGCCTAAGTTGGTGCAGGGCAAGGTCTATAAAATCAAAGAGAAGGCCGTCGTCGGAAAAACATACAAGGTCATCTGCCCGGTTTGTGGAAAGGTCATCAAAGCCGCGCCTGATAAGGAAGGACAAGTCATCTTGCATTGTCCGAATAAAGACACTTCCATTGGCTACAGGGCAAAAGCAGGTAAGGCTAACTCTGCCAACGCTGACGACCAAGGACCAGTGCCCACACAATCTGCGCACGCCAAAGCGCTTAAAAGTGCGGGGAGATTGGAATGGGGAGGCTTCTTCTTCAAAAAGAAAGCCAAACTGCATGTCGGGACGAACATCGTAGGTAGAGAGGATGCTGAGAGCCCTTCCGACATATCGTTCAAAGATGAATATATGAGTCGCAGGTCGGTGGCTATTGAAGTGCAGAAGGATTCCAACCATTCCGGATATAATTTCAAGTTGACGGTTCTCAATGCCTCGAATCCAGTTTATGTGGGCAGTCATCCACTGCTGGTGGGCAACAGCATTTATCTCAACTATGGAGATGTCATCAAAATGGGCAACACTGTACTCACATTTAAGGAGGATAAATAACTATGCAAATCAAGCTCAGCCAAGCATATTCTTTCTGTCAGCAGGGACAGCGCGACAATCAGGAGGATGCCCGCTTTCCCAATGTCGATCAAGCATCAGTCAAACAACGCTTTTTCGTGGTGTGCGATGGGGTTGGGGGGTGCGATAAGGGAGAACTTGCCAGTCGGATTGTAAGCGACACTTTTGGAAAAGCGCTCTCTGCATTCGATTTCAACAGGGATTTCAGCAATGCAGACTTCCGAATGGCCCTGGATCAAGCTTTCGATGCCTTGGATGATGCCGCGCAAAAAGGGAATGGTGACATGGCTACCACACTCACTTTCGCCGCCTTCCATGCCGCTGGAGCCACACTCGCTCATATTGGCGACAGCCGAATCTACCAGATCCGTCCTCGTCAGGGGATTGTCTATCGCAGCGACGACCATTCGCTGGTCAATCAAATGGTTCATTCCGGCATCATTACCCCAGAAGAAGCGGAGCATCATCCTCAACGCAATGTCATCACGCGCTGCATGGAACCTGTATCTGAGGATCAAGCGCGGTCTATGGCAACAGTCTTTCAGACAACAGACATTCAGAAGGACGACTATTTCCTGCTGTGCACCGACGGGGTGCTGCATTGCCTGACCGATGAACAGTTGGTGGATTTGTTGGCAACCGATCAGACTGATGAGCAGAAAATACATCTGATGGCACAAATGTGTGAGGATAGCAGCGACAACAACACGGCTTATCTCATCAGGATAGACGACGTGACGGGGGTGGAAGAGGATGAGGACATGCAGCAGCAGACATCTACCACGCGCAAAAACAATCATGCTCATCAGATATTATCAGAGATAGAATCGGTGAAGACAACTACAAAAAGAAAAGGATGCTTCGATTGGCTTCGCAAAATTTTCGGATTTAATCAGTAAATTGTCATTACGTATGAAAACGACGAACATCATCATACTGGCTCTCGCCACATTTCTCGTAGCGCCCATTTCTGCCTGCGCACAAAAACAACGAGTGAACAAAAAAACTGTTGTGGCAGAAAAAGACACACTTGCCATCCTGACGGAAAAGGCCACTGAGGGCGATGCGAGTGCGCAAAACACACTGGGCCTGTGGTACTACAGTGGCAAGAATGTAGAGCAAAACTATGAGACGGCACTCCAATGGTGGGCCAAGTCAGCCAACCAAGGCAATCCGTATGCCATCGGCAATATGGCGATGTGCTATCAGTTGGGAAGGGGAGTGCAACCCGATTCTACGCTCGCTGTGGCACTCTATAAGAAAGCAGTCGAGAAGGGCAACAAAGACATTGTCGCCCAGCATGAGAAACTGGCGGAAAAGAAGGAGAATCTTTTCAGCAATGCCCTGATGTACGAACTGTATGCCAATGGAGTAGGGGTGAGGCCTGATCTTGCCAAGGCGGCAACCTATCAGGAGGTCTTGGCTGAGGCTGGTGATGCCATGCGTCAATATCGTCTGGCGCTCTATTACATGAACATCGACCGTGCCGACCGTGCCGCTAAGTGGTTCAAGGCTGCGGCTGAGCAAGATGTGCCAGGAGCCTTGTACTACTACGGATACCTGCTCCACAAAGGTATGGGAATCGGTCAGGATAAAGGGAAAGGTATCGAGATGATGCAGAAAGCAGAGGAGAAAGGGTTCCTCGCTGCCGACTACCAGTTGGGAATGGCATATCACGATGGCGACGGGGTGGTACAAGACTACCAGAAAGCTGTTGAATACCTGAAAAAGGCTGCTCCTGTCAATGGAAAGGCACAGTGGCAACTTGGACTCTGTTATCTCAATGGCGAGGGAGTGGCTTGCGACTACGATTTTGCCACTCAGTGGTTTGCTGAGTCGTTTCGCTCCCATGAGAAAGAGTTCAACGCCCTTCTGGAGGAAAGTGGTAAAGAGGCATTCAGGGAATACCTCATGGGACTCTTCCACTATCATGTCGATAAAGACTTTGAGGCGGCAATAGCGTGCTTCAAAAAGGTGGAGAAGGCTAAAAGGGTGGAAGGAAAGACCATGCAGGCAATGTGTCTGGCCAATAAAGACTATGCCAAAGGCAATGTCAAGAAGGCTGCCAAGATGCTGGAAAAGGCTTCTGCAGAAAGTCCTGTTGCCAAATTTTATCTCGCTGACTTCTACGCCAATGGTATAGGCGTGCAGAAGGATGAGGCAAAGGCTTCCGAATTACTGACGAAAGCGGCGGATGAAGGCGTAGGCGAGGCCATGTGTGCATTAGGCGACAAATACATATCAGGGGATGGTGTGCCGCAAGACTTCGTGAAGGCTGCCCAATACTACCTGCAGGCGGAAAGTCAGCTTCGTCTGACCGTCGCTTCTGCCAAGAATCTTGCCAAATGCTATGAGAAGCGTATCAGTGGATTGCCCGACATGGACAATGTGGAGAAACGGATCGAACAGCTGAATGCGCATCAGCAGAATGACCGCCTGATGTATCTTTTGAAAACCTTTAAGAAATAGTGAATATGGCTGAGGAAAAGAAATATGAATATGTGCTTCCGAAAGGATGTGAGCTGAAGAGCGGAGTCGGGGAGTACAAGATCATCAAGGCACTCGGTCAGGGAGGCTTCGGAATCACCTATCAGGCTAAAGGACGGAGAAAAGGCGACAATGTGTTCCACATGTATGCCATCAAGGAGTTTTTCGTCAAAGGACAGTGCTGGCGTGAAGATGGAAAACTGGAGATGAAATACTCTCCGGCTGCGCATCAGGAAATGAAGGAGAACCTGAAAGACTTTGTGGATGAGGCCAACCGATTGAATAAGATATGCAGGGGCAACAGAAACATCGTCAATGTCAACGAGGTTTTCCAAGCCAATGGCACTGCGTATTACGTAATGGAGTATCTGGAAGGAGGTAGCCTCCGCGACAAAGTGCGCGAAGTGGGAGGCGGCTTGTCAGAAGGGGTTGCCATCTCCTATATCCGGCCCATAGCCGAAGCGGTTGAATACATCCACTCACAGTATCAGTTGCTCCACTGCGACATCAAACCCGATAATATCATGCTGCGCTTCGATGAGGATGGGAATCCCACAGAACCTGTGCTGATTGACTTCGGTATTTCCATTCACTTCGACAAGAAGGGGGAACTCACTTCCACACACACTGCTATCGGGGTCTCTCCTGGATATTCTCCTCTCGAGCAGTTCAAGGGACTGAAAGAGATACTTGAGGAAAGAAAGAAACTGCAGCATGAGGGTGTCGCTCACCTTCCGCTTGTGCCTTTCGAGATGGATGTCTATGCGCTTGGGGCTACGCTCTATTATCTGTTGATGGGCAAAAATCCTGATTCAGCGGCTTTCGGACTGGACAATATACTCGCTAAACGACTGGCGCAGACTTCTATCAGCGATAAGACCAAGACTGTCATTCTTGAAGCCATGCGACAGGATCCAGTGAAGCGAACAAAGACGGCGGCGGCTTTCCTGAAAGGATTTGAGGAACGGTATTATCTACCCGCTTATTTCGTACTCAAAAGCCCCAATACGTCATACTCCATTATTGGAGGAGTGCAGGATGAATCTCCTTGCTACATCAAGTATGCAGCGGTGGTGTTTACAGGGCAGACTCCAAACCGAAACGTCGGTGGTAGTACCACCTTCTCCAGACGCTATGATGTCTATGAGTTCTTCGAGAGAGGACGAAGCAAGCGCATGGACGACGAATCCGTTTCCAATGCTGGCGATCGAAGGGCTTTATCCAATTTCTACCAGTCGGTCAGAGACTGCACTGGATTGAAGGTGCTCGACCAATGCGTCAAGCAGGAAGACATGATTCTACGCGAGCGGTTCAATACCAATGGCACCACGTATGTCGTGGTGAGGCAAGGTGTGAAACCTGAACCACTGATAATACGCATTATAAAAGATTTATGGGTCTTTTTAGACAAGAATAAGAAACGTTTGTGTATAGGTATTTTAACAATAGCAGTGGGAGTGGTTGTGCTTGGCTTCGTCTGCAACATGGTGGTAAATGCAATAAAGAGAAGTTCCGAACGTCAACGTCTTGAAGAGAAGAAATATTCAGCGATGTTGTCAGATGCCATAGAGAAGAACGATAGTTCCACTTTGGCGATGTTTGCTGAAAAGGACTCCTTGCGGGCGTATCTCCCTTTGGCTAAGATCTGCCTAAATGCCAATGATACAGTGGGTGCTCGGAAATATGCGCAATTGCTTTTCAATCAGCAAGCGGACTCCGAATTGGCGAAGGAAATCCTTGCCAAAATCGAAGAAATGAAGCAGCAGAAAGAGGATGGACAAAAGGTTGATCAGGAGGCGCCAGTCACACAGCAGCCGACACAAGCAAATCCTGATAATGACCAATCCAAAGAAGAAGCTGCAAAGAAACAAGAGGAAGAAAGAAAGAGACAGGAGGCTGAAAGGAAAAAGCAGGAGGCCAAGAAAGCGGCAGAAGAGCAACTTGAGACTGCATTGAGAAATCAAGACTGGAACACTCTTGAGAGATTAGCTAATCAAGGCAATACTCGTGCTTCTGATGGTTTAGCTGAACACTATGTCAACGCTGTTGACAACCTTGAGAATAATCAACAGGCTGAGAAATGGGCAAATAAAGCTTCTTCAACTGTCAGGCGAAAGGTACGACACATTCTCTATCTTAGGGGATATCTAACAGAAGATAATTAATGATTTTGAACATGGATTATATGAAAGCAGCAACAATTAAATTGATCACCAGCATTGTTGTGCTCATGATGAGCATTAACGTACATGCACAAGTGAATGAATTGAAAAGGTTGGTATTTGAAATGAATAAAGTATGCCCAATTGAAACAAACATGGGCTATCAACTTGCTTCTTTCAAATATGTTGATAATAATCTGGTCATTACATATACGAGTGACCTCCTGGATTTTTCATCAATAAAAAACCAACTTGCCGAAAGTAAAGAGGCTATGGTCAGAAGCCTAATTCAAAACGAAGAATCCGATGCTTTGGGAAAGTTAATCATCAGTACTAATTCGGGTGTTGTCCTTAATTTCCAAGGTATTAACAACTCTTCTTGCAGTTTTGTTTCTACACCAGAAGAAGTGAGAATGATGAATGAAAAGAAGACTGTTTCATTAACAGGGAAGCAATACGTTCAGCATTATGCTACTGAAGCAAATCGTGGGGCTGAGGCAACAGTGAAACTCTTGTCAGATTATGGTGTAACGGATGTGAAGTTTGAAATTGAAGAATCATTTTTGTACATTAAATATGTGATCAACAATACAGATAATTTCAATGTGATCAAACAATCATTTGATGCAAAATCATATTTTATTACACTATTGTCTGCTGATCCCAATTTGGCAAAACAACTTATATCCGCCAATATGGGAATCGGATTGATGTTTGTCGATAGTAGCAGTGGCAAGAAACATAAAACGACTTTGAATGCCAGTGATATCAAGAAAACTCTTAATTATTAATTGTAATGAAAAGAACTGTTGTTTCATGTATTCTTTTTGTTGTTGTATCAATCATTACGTATAGCCAAAATAGTAATGTTGTGAATACAATCAACGATAGAATGAAATTACAATCACAAATTGAGCGAGGTAATATGGATGCTCTTAATATGTTAGGAGTATCGTATCTGCAAAAAGCACCAAAGGATTACCAGAAAGCGTTTGATTTATTCCAACGCGCTTACAAATCAGGTGTTGATAATGCCACTTTCAATCTTGGTCATTGTTATTTTCATGGATATGGTGTGCCAAAAGATTATAGAATGGCTTTGAAACTGTTCCTTGAAGATGGTGGTAAGACATGTGGCTCATTGTTCTACATCGGAGTCATTTATTTCCATGGTTATGGAGTAAATGCGGATTATGATAAGGCTTTTGACTATTTGCAAAAAGCCAAGGCGTGTGGACAAACTAATGCGGATGAATTCATCGCTTTGTGTTACGCAGAAGGAAAAGGGGTAGATAAGGATGAGGAGCGTGCTTTGTCAATCCTGCTTCCTCTTGCGAATAAGAATGATGTAAATGCACAGTTCGGCGTTGCTAATATCTATAGAAACCAGGGTAATAATGAAAGGGCTTTGTATTGGTATGGCAAAATAGCGACACAATTTAGCACTGCATCAGTGCTGATGGGGGATATTTACAAAAGCGAAAACAATATTGATTTGGCTAAACAGTATTATCGTAAGGCCTCTGATTATGGTGTTGCAATAGGTGAATACAAGTTGGGTGAAATCATTTATGATGAAGCAATGAAATTAGAGAGAAATGGTTGGAAGTCTGATGCTGAGAAGTTATATTCTGAGGCATTTCATTTATTCAAGGATGCTTCTGAAGATAGCTTTACTCCAGTTCCTGGGGCAATGCGTTTACTACAAGCATGCTATAGATACGGGCGTGGAACAGAACAAAACGCAGAGTTGGCAGATAAATGGAAGAATGAAGCTTTGAAGCATAAAGACCTTCAGACTATAGAACTTTTAAAAATAGAAATCAATAACAAATAAAGACAATTATGAAGCAGTTAGATTTACGTTTACTAATTTTGATTGTATTTCAGCTATTCGTTTCATCTATAAAGTCGCAGACTTATGATGAAAGGATCAATGAAATTATGAATTCTGTATTGAGAAATGACAAACAACAGTCACCTCGAGACTTAGCAGAAAAGGCGAAGAACGGGGATATGGATGCTATGTTCGAGCTTGGTGTTTGTTATAGAAAAGGAAACAGAGGTGTAGAAGGTGATCAATCGAAAGCCGCTTTATTGTTTAAGAAAGCAGCAGACAACGGACATGCACAAGCGCAGTATTATATTGCTTCCTATTACGAAAACGGATTGGGTGGTTTGCCTATAGACTCTGTAGCTGCATATCGTTATTACACTTTAGCAGCTAAACAAGGTGATCCCTATTCCATGATTCAATTAGGTGAATACTATATTACATATAAAGGTGTCAATAACGCCAAAGAAGAATGCTTACAATGGCTTGAAAGAATCTCAGAAGGTAAATACGTTCGTAATGAAGATGAAGAATTTCGTTCTGTCAGTGATGCTGAGTATATATTGTATTATTTATATCAGGGAAATGAAGGAATTGCACCTAATACTTCATTATCAATGTCATACCTTCTCAAAGCTGTAAATCATGGTGACGACTCAACTCCTGAAGCCTGGAATGAGTTGGGGGAATGCTATCTCAACGGTAAAGGGGTTGGAAAAAATAAGCAAAAAGCAATTGAATGGT
This sequence comes from uncultured Bacteroides sp., assembly GCA_946628545.1. Taxonomy (GTDB): domain Bacteria; phylum Bacteroidota; class Bacteroidia; order Bacteroidales; family Bacteroidaceae; genus RUG11857. The sequence goes on from CAMOWU010000076.1 coordinate 12,254, forward strand.
TCAAGAAAGCAGCAGACCTTAATTGTGGCTTAGCCCAAGGTAATCTGGGTATTATTTATTACAATGAGGGAAAATATGATGAGGCATTTCCTTTGTTGCGTAAGGCTGCAGGCGAAAAAGATGATGAAAACGATCCGTTCGACATTCAATTCTGGCCTTCCCCAAAAGCCATGAGAATCCTTTCTGCCTGCTACAAATACGGAAGGGGAACAAAGGTCGATGCGGTGAAAGGTGAGTACTGGATGGCAGAGGCTGCTAAGAATAAAGAGAAAAATGCTTTGGAGTTGATGAAGGATAAATAATCGTGGCATCGAAGCGTTTTTATGATGGTGGTTAAGAATCATAATAAAACAATAACAACTATGACACAAGAGAATGTAAAAGTGTTGCCTGCAATAGGATTTGCGGAGGCGACGAAGAGAGGGTTCAGGAACCTTTTCAATTTCAAGCAGCGCTCAAGGCGCTCGGAATTCTGGTGGTTTTGTCTGCCTTGGGGAGTGATCTTGCTGGTGCTTCTTTCTGTGGTATGCATGCTTGTGAACGGTCCTGGCGATCAGCCAAATCAGGAGAATATGACTGCTGAGGAATCGACCGCCTATGCCGTACAGGAGACGAGCGGCGTGTTACTAAACGTACTGGTTCCCTGGCTTGTTGTGCTCGTTTGTTTTGCGGGCTGTCTGACAAGGCGACTTCACGACAGAAACGTCGCTACGTGGATGGGACTGGCTCCTGTGGTTTTGTTCATTCTGTTTGGAGCCATCATTTGCGGAGTACAACTTAACGTTGACAATCCTCTATATCTCTCTTTGTTTGGAGATAATGAGGATTTTGAAAGAATTGCACACTTAGACAACTGGCTTTTTGGTGCACTCGCTGCATTGGCCCTTTCAAACATCATGCTCCTGGTCGATCTTGTGATTTGTCTGTTCGACGGCGATAAAGGACCAAACAAATACGGTGAGTCAACTAAATACATCAAGGCGTAAATGGATGCTATAGAGCGTTTTGTCTGTTGATGAAGATATTATTCATTTCTAACAAATCCAATGACCGTATGAAACAAATTCTATATCAATCCATCCTTGCCATCTTTATGCTCGTGGCTTTCGCAGCAGATGGAATGGCACAGTCATATAAGACTACTGTATATGTAGATTTATTAAAAACCCAGACAGTTGAGTCGGGATGGGCCAACACACTCAACCGACCTGGCGTTACAGTGACTGGTTATAACTGGAGAACAAGCAACAGTAATATCAAGATTGTAAGTAAAGACAGAGACAAAGTTGTAATTCAGGGTGTGACGGGAGGTAACGCTAAACTTTATTATTCGTGCAGTTATACTGTTAACGGCTATCCCGATTACGTCTATTTTTATTGGGATGTGAGTGTCATAGTAAAAGGCCTTCAGTTGGAAAAGTACAGCCTCACTCTGTATGAAGGAGGAAATGAAACTTTTAATGCCACACAGTCAGGAGCTACTGGTGGATTGTATTGTACTTCGGATAATGAGAATGTGGCTAAAGTGAAAGCTGGAAAAACGGATATGTGGGTCACCCCTATCACAGTGACTGCCGTGGCACCAGGCACCACGACTATACACGTCAAAACCCTGGCTGGACTCGACTGCCCGTGCCAAGTGACCGTAATGCCTAAACCAGTTTCAGCTACTGATATCACACTGCCCGAATCCGAGAATATGCTGATTGGGCAGGAGTTGCAGTTGACAGCCACAATCCAACCCGATAACGCCACAACCAAACTGACATGGAAATCCGACAATACCCAAGTGGCGACCGTGTCTGCCAGCGGTCTGGTCAATGCTTTGGCAGAGGGTACCGCCAATATCACCGTCACTACCGACAATAACCTGAGTGCCTCTTGCCGCATCATCGTGCAGCCTGATAACAATCCGAAAGGGTATGCCGTGTACAATGAAGGTGTGCTGACTTTCTACTACGACAATCAAATTGCATCACGCACTGGAAACCCCTATTTCTTGAATGATTACGGGCAACCTGGATGGTATAAGCATCGAGCGGATATAGAAAAGGTGGTGTTTGACCCCTCTTTCGCTGATGCCAGACCTACTACTACGGCGTCTTGGTTCTACGGAGCATCTCAACTGACGGCTATTGAGGGTATTCAGTATCTCAACACCTCTGAGGTCAAATCCATGCGCGGAATGTTCATGTCTTGCGGAAAACTGACGGACTTGGACCTGGCTAATTTCAACACTGCCAAGGTGACTGATATGAGCTCCATGTTCTATGACTGCCAATCGATCACGAAACTCGACTTGTCTTCATTCGTCACATCCAATGTGACACAGATGAGCTATATGTTTGGCGACTGTCGTGCTCTGGCGAGTCTTGACCTGGCATCTTTCGATACGCATCGTGTCAACTATATGATAGGGATGTTTCAACGTTGCGAGGCACTGACACAACTTGACCTCTCCTATTTCGACACTTCTGCTGTCGGATCATTCAAGGATATGTTTCAAGGTTGTAATAATCTTGTGACCATATACGTCGGCGAAAAGTGGAATGAGGGATTGATGGTGGCAAACCAAGAGAATTTGTTCGGAGAGTGTGGCAAACTGACTGGAGGACAAGGAACGGCTTACGATCAGACCCATATCGATTTTTCCTATGCGCATGTGGATGGCGCGGACGATGCTCCTGGCTATTTCACATTTAAGAGCGCCTATGAGATGGAATCCACACCTACTGCCTATGTCGTCTTCAATACCGAGGGGGTGAAGTTGTACTATGATGAAAAGATGTGGAGCAGGGGAGGACTCAAATACAAGATTGATGAAGATTTCAAAGGTCTTCCACATGAGCTCTGGACGGAAGATTGTGTGATCAGTTTCACTGATGAGTACGGAAGAACTCGTGACCAAAGGTTTGCAGGCTTTTACTACGAAACGAATAGTGTTGAACTCGACCCGTCGTTCGCTGAATGTAAACTTGAATCGGCTGCCAATCTTTTCGAAGGATGGTTTGTCGTCAACATGCAATATCTCAACACGTCTGAGGTGACGGACATGTCGGGGATGTTCAAGAATAGCCCCATGACCGACATTGATTTGTCGAACTTCAACACGTCGAAAGTGAAGACGATGTCGGGCATGTTCAAAGGATGCAAGGCGCTCAAGAGCCTTGACCTCTCAGGGTTCAACACGGCGAACGTCATGGATATGTCGGGCATGTTCTCGGGCTGTGAGCAGATCAGCACGATATATGTCAGCGATGGCTGGGATACCAGCAGCGTGAGTGAAAGTGATGACATGTTCCTGGGCTGTGAGAATCTGGTAGGCAATAGGGGAACAACGTATGATCCGGCACATACTGATGCCGCTTATGCTGAAGTGGATAGTCATGATGACAATCAACCGAGTTATCTGACTTTCAAGGATGTACCTGATGGTATTGAGATGGTGACAGAGACTGACAAGGTGGTGGAGGAATACTACACATTGGATGGTATTCGGCTGAAAGGCAAACCAACCCAAAGGGGATTGTACATCATGGGTGGCAAGAAAGTGCTTGTGAAATAAAAACGAGAGGACCCTGTAAAGGGTCACCTCTCAATTATTATGGGTACTCAGGACCCTGAAAGGGTCCCCCATCACCCACACAAGAGTACGCCTTCAGCGTCAGTGAATAAGGGTGGAAAAATGTATGGGACTTGACTCACTCCTCTTTCAGTGGGTTCCAGCCTTGGGCCTTGAGGTCGAACTCCTGGGCG
>CAMOWU010000077.1 GCA_946628545.1 uncultured Bacteroides sp.
TTGCAAGGCAATCCATTCGGTAGTGGCTTCCCTCCCTTCCCCGAAGGATTCCAGTTCCCTGGAGGCATGCAGATGCCCGAAGGTTTCCAATTCCCATCGTTTGGTGGAGGAGCAACCTTTATGCTCCGCATGTTCCAAGGCTATCGTGTGACTTCATACGAAGAAGAAATCCGGACCATCAAGCAGTGGTGCAGTGACCGTCTGAAAGTGATGGACCGTGTAATCTCTACCTACGACACTGATCATCCCGATATATAGCGTTGAGGTTTGGTGTGAAGTGCGTGTCTTTCGCTATTTATTTATGAGTCCTCTGATTATTTCAGAACAAATATAATATTGATTCGTATTTCAAAAGTTCTAAATATGCCCCAAACATCTTTGTTAATTAAAACGAAAAATGCTTGCTAATTACTGTTCATCAGCTATTTAGCAAGCATTTTGTAAAGTCTCCTTTGTGCGCCTGACAGGACTCGAACCTGCACGCCGTGAGGTATTAGATCCTAAGTCTAACGCGTCTACCAATTTCGCCACAGGCGCAATTGCGCAATTCGTGTCGTTGATGGCCATAGGCGGTGTTAGGCCCGACGCTCATGCGCTTTGCGGTGCAAAGTTAGGCCTTTTTTATGTAATGAGCGAATAAAGGGGCGAAAAAGATTACAGGGAGTTGATTTTTTGTGGAGAGTTCAGTCTTTTCTGAGCATTTTCCGAGCTGTTTCAATGATGGTGTCGATATTGTTGAGCTGGTCGTTTTTGACCATATCGACATGCACGTGTGGTGGAACTCCGAACTCAGTGTGTTGGCGGTCCTTGTCGAGCATGACCACAGCGGAGTATCTGACGCTCCATCCTGATGGTATTTCCGACGACATGGGCATTCCGCTTCCTCCTCCAGTGGTGTCACCCACGATGGTGACGTTGGGTATGGCCTTCATGCACTTGACGAAGTCGTTGGCAGCACTGTAAGCCGAGCGGTTGGCCAGTACGGCAACTGGTTTCTGCCATTTCATTCCCTTGGCAGGCTCTATGTATTCCTCTTCGGGTTTTGAGAAGTCGTTGCGCCCTTTTCCTGTCTTGTGATAGATGTATCCTACCAATGTCTTCTCATTCGTGAAGTGGCTGACCAGTCTGTGAGCGGTGGTGAGGGTCCCACCTGGGTTGTTGCGCACGTCGATGATGATGCCGTCGCAGAGCGCGAGCAGATAGAGTGCGTCGCTGATGTTCCCGTGACCAAGTGCATCGCTGAAACTCTCGCATCGTATGTATCCAATGTTGTCTTCCAGCACTTTATAACTGATGCCTGCCGCTATGTGGTAGTCGGTGCCGAGATAGTGGTCTTTGACGAGGTTCTCGTCGTAGTTGTTGGGATGGCTCTCCTTGAAACTCCAGTTGCGCCCGATGTCGTGTGAGGCATAGAGATCGACATGTCCGTCTTGTAGCTCGGCGAGCATATTGCTGCAGACCTCAAAGAGTTGCACTTTGCTCATCTTCTCGTTGGCTTGGGCAAGGTAGCGTTGGTGTACCTCGTCCCAATCCACTCCTATTTGCTCTTTCTTATAGTCGAAGAAACAGTAGTGCTCGTCCATGATGCGCCAGAGCGCTTCGATGTTGCCTCTGGCAGTGTCGTCGTAGTCGTCCTCCTCAATGCAGGCACTGAGTGAACCGATCAGCAGCAGTGATAATATATAGTAGCGAAGACGTTGCATAGTCTGTGTTGTTGGATTGTTTTAGAATGGCAGAACTTGCCTTTTGTTTGTGGTCTTTCGTTGGAAATATTTTGAGAATCCCACGATGATGTCGGTGTTGTAGCTATGGTATTTCAGTCCGTTGAGTTTGGCTTGCTGGTAGTTGGCTGAAAGTCCTACCCTGACCACAGCGCTTTTCATGGGCACGGACAAGGTGAGCAGATGTCTGAGAGAGGGAGAGTTGACGAAGTGCGCACATCGCAGGTTGTGGTCGTAGTGTTCCAGCTCAAAGGCCTCGTAGTACGACTGCCCATAGTTGGGTGAATATGCCATACCAATGAAAGGCACAGAGATTTCGTATCTCAGCAACCATTCCCTACGTAGGAGTTTGAAGTTGTAGAAGGCTTGGGCTGTGAGGTCCACCATGATGTCGGCTTTGGCTTGTCCTGGGTTGTTGCTGTTGCGCTCGTTGTAGATGCCTCCGAGAAACGCACTTGCACCAGGTCCAGCCATCACTTTCAGCCCTTTGGCCAACTTCCAGGCGTATTGCCAGTTGATGCCGTAGCGCAATCCACCGGCATATTCCTTGGCGGTGTTGGCTCTGTTCTCCAAAATGCTCCCGTTGAGTTGGAAAAGCGTCTGCACATACAAGTTACCTTCCATTTTCTTGGTGGGACGCGTTGTTTCGCGGATGACAGTGAAGTCAGTCCCTTTGTAGTTGTAGGGCGATAGATACGAGTCGAGCGTGTTTGACCATCCGGCTCCCACCATCAGTGCGTGTAGGGAGAGATCCTGCGATGCCATGTCGTCTGTGCTGTCGGACTGCGCATGACCAAGGGATGAGACGGCCATCATAGCCATGAACATCGCCAACTTCAGCGATGTGATTATGTTTTTTTTCATTGTCTTTACGTTGCGAAAAACGGTTGTTTCGTTTGTGCTCGGTCAGAACAACCTGAGCTGGCCGGTCAGCTCGTCCCTGATTTCGTCATCACTCTTTCCCTCGTCGGGATCAGTGGAGGCGTTGTCTGCACTGCCATTGTTGTCGGAGGAAGTCATGTCGTTGCTCTCCTCGTCATCGCCAGCTGTTTCATCGTTGTCGTCACCGTCTTCTGGGAACCTTGTCGGCTCCAGTTCTTTCACGGTGTCGAGTGCATATTGGGTGAGTCGTTTTCCTTTGGCTTTGAGTCCTTTGACAGCGATGAACTGCTCTGCATCTACTTCCTGAGGCCCTCTGAAGGTGTCAGGCTCTTGGAATGTGATTTCCAACCGTGGGTAGGGTGTGTCGGTGAGCAGCAGGAGTTGTGAAGCTGCATTCTCTCCGATAAACGATGTCCGCTTGCTGGTGGGTTCGAACCTGAATCGTTTGATGTAGGGTTTGCCCTCCTGTTCAGCGTCGTAGAGTACAGCAGTCCAGTTCTTGTGGGGATTGAACTTCTCGATGACGAGCAGGTCGGTCTCATAGTGGTTGTTGAGGTCGAAGTTGGTGGTGTAGTATTGTCCGTTGGGTAAAACCACCAGCACAAGGTCTCCGTTGTGGAATTCTCCGAGGTACGCACCGTGCTCATCGTTGTTGAGTCGCTGCACGTCGGTGTCGAACCACAGTTTGAGTCCTCCGAGTGTGCTGCCTCCTTGCTGCTTGAGCAGAATCTTGTGAACGGTCCATTTTGTCAATAAATTGCCTTTTGCTGCCCGTCCCTTGATGGCTATATCTTTGAAGTCTTTCTCGAAGGTGAGCTTTTTGAGTTTCAACTGTGGGCGTAGTGTCACTTTGATGACCTCGGCTTCACCGTTGTCGTTGGCCGAGAAGTAGGTCACTCTCGACTTTGGTTCGCCGCTCGTAAGGTCGTACTCACGGTCGCGGGTGACTGATGGTATGTTGAATCGCTTGATGAATGTGGCGTTGCTCTTGCCGTCTCTGTAGCACACATTGTAGATAGTGCGCGTGTTGTTCTTCTTGTACACAGCCACATGGATGATCTCGGCTTTCTTCTTTTCGGCCTTGCTGCGCTCGGTCTCTCCCACGAATAGCTTCTCGCCGATGCGCACCACCTTGTAGGTGCCGTCGCGATAGAAGATGATGACGTCATCGATGTCGGAGCAGTTGCACACAAACTCGTTCTTCTTGAGCGATGTGCCGATGAATCCCTCCTCACGGTCGATGTAGAGCTTCTGGTTGGCCTCTGCCACCTTGGCAGCCTCAATGGTGTCGAAATTCCTTACCTCAGTGTGACGGGGGTATTCTGCCCCGTATTTGTTCTTGAGATAGCGGAACCAGTTGGCGGTCACTTCCACCAGGTTGGCCAGGTCGCGGTCGATTTCCTCTATCTCTGCTTTCATCTTGGCCATCAGCTCCTCTGCCTTGTCCTTATTGAACTTCAGGATGCGCGCCATGCGGATCTCCATGAGGTGGAGGATGTCGTCGCGTGTGACCTCGCGGTAGAACTGCGGGAAGAAAGGCTCCAGACGCTTATAGACGTAGGCCACTGCCACGTCCATGTTCTTCGCCTGTTCAAACTCCTTGGCCTTGTAGATGCGTTCTTCGATGAAAATCTCCTCGAGGGAGGCGAAGAAGAGGCTCTCCAGCAGTTCTCCCTTTCGTATCTCCAGCTCCTGACGAATCAGGTCTTTTGTGTTATCGACCGATTTGCGAAGTACGTCGCTGATGGTGAGGAACTTGGGCATTCGCTCATCGATGACGCAGCAGTTGGGCGAGATGCTGGTCTCGCAATCGGTGAATGCGTAAAGGGCGTCGATGGTCTTGTCCGACGATGCTCCTGGCTGCAGTTGGATGAGGATGCCAGCCTCGGCAGCAGTGATGTCTTCCACCTTGCGTACTTTGATTTTGCCCTTCTCAATGGCTTTGACGATGGAGTCGCAGATGGTGCTGACGGTCTTGCCGAAGGGAATCTCCCTCACGCAGAGTGTCTTATTGTCTATTTTCTCTATTTTTGCCCTGACTCTGACGTTACCGCCTCGCTGTCCGTCGTTGTAGCGCGAGACATCAACCGCTCCTCCAGTGATGAAGTCGGGATAGAGGGCGAAGGGCTCGTCGTGAAGATAGCTGATGGCTGCATCACAAATCTCGTTGAAGTTGTGTGGCAGTATTTTGGAACTGAGTCCTACTGCTATACCCTCCACTCCTTGGGCCAAGAGCAACGGGAACTTAACGGGCAGTGTGATAGGCTCCTTGTTGCGTCCGTCGTAAGAGAGTTTCCATTCCGTGGTCTTGGGATTGAAGACGGTGTCGAGGGCGAACTTGCTGAGTCGGGCCTCGATGTATCGTGGGGCTGCAGCGCTGTCGCCTGTCAGTATGTTTCCCCAGTTGCCCTGACAATCGACGAGCAAGTTTTTCTGGCCCATCTGAACGAGTGCCTCGTAGATGGAGGCATCGCCGTGGGGGTGGAATTGCATGGTGAGTCCTACGATGTTGGCCACCTTGTTGTAGCGTCCGTCGTCCATTCGCTTCATGGAGTGGAGGATTCGGCGCTGAACGGGTTTGAGGCCATCATTGATGTGTGGCACAGCACGCTCGAGGATCACATAGCTGGCGTATTCGAGAAACCATGTCTGGTACATGCCACTGAGGTGGTGGGTAATGCCGTCCTTCATGACCGTGGGGTCGTAGTCGGAATGTGGTGGCATACCAGTCCCCTTGGCCGACGATTCTGCTTGTTCGCCATCAGGCATTTCCTCATCTTCGGCTATTTCCTCGTAGTCGTCTGTCGATTCCTCTTCGGGTTCCTCTGTGGATTCTTCTTCGGATTGTTCTTCCTGTGATGAGTTCTGTCCGTCTATGTCGTTCTGCTGAATATCCTCGTTGTTGTCCTGAATTTCAGTATTGTTGTCGTTGGAGTTGTCGTTCATCTGTAATTGGCAAAAAGTTGGATGTGGTTAAGTGTGACCACAAAGTTACACTTTTTTCATCAAAAACAGAAATCGGAGGGGCAAAAACTTCTTTTCGCCCCTCCGATGCTATCTATATGCACCTGCCATAAGTCAACAAATCCGCGACCTGCAGGCAAGGTGCTATTCCTGTTCGCTGAAATGCGATCCGTGGCGGATGATACGAGGCAACTTTTCCTTGACTTTCACCGTGTCGTTCACGTTTTCTGTGTCGAGGCGCTTGTTGACATAATAGTAATCGTCGTAATTGCCAGTGTAATAATAGTCATCGTAGTAGTAAGATCCGTTCCAGCCGATATAGAGATAGCTGTCCCAAACTACGTCGCCATAGTAACGGTCCCAACGATAGAAGTCGGCTGTCTTGTCGAGTGTGAACTTCGTATTGCCTATTCTGCCGTCAAAGATGCTGCTTGTGAGCCTGTAGTCATAGATGGTGGCGTTGAGCTCAGGGTTGTCGTAGTAGCGGAGGATGATCCGTCCGTTGTCGATGGTCCACTGGAAGTAGTAGCAAGTATAGCGGTAAGGGCAATGGCGGTCGTAGTAATCCACCTGGTACCCCTCGCCGTGGGTGGAGTACTTGTTGTGGGGAGTGAACTCGATGTCCGTGCGGTAGGCATCGTATATGACGCTTCCGTTTATGTAATCCACTTCCACAAACATGCCCATATCTCCGGTCCACGCTCCTGAGAGGTCGATAGCTCTGTCAACATCGTCGTCTTCGCAACTGGTCAATGAGAAGCCTGCCAGAATCATCATCATAGCGGCCAAGTAGGTGTAAAACTTTTTCATATCTTTCTTGTTTTTGGTTTTCGGGTGCAAATATATCGTTTTATTTTGAATGGAATGGCTGAAAAATGATATAAAATCCCTAAATTTGCGACGGAAAACCCTCGCACCCTTGTGAAAATCCCTAAATCAAATGATTTTCGGATGCAACACATTGCAGAGGCGAGACGTTTCTTTTCGGACGCGACACGTCGCGTCCCTACATGCGAACTAAATAAAAACACATTAAAAACTGAGAGATATATGAAGATTACAATTGTGGGTGCCGGCAATATGGGCGGTGCCCTTGCCCGTGGATGGGCTAAATCGGATCAGGTGGGCGCTGCGAATGTCACCGTCTCCGACCTCAATCAAGACACCTTGCAGAAAATCAAGGCCGAGTTTCCCGACATCACCGTCATGAGCGACAATGCGGCGGCGGTCAGCGGAGCCGACGTCGTGGTCTGTGCAGTGAAACCATGGCTTGTGGAACCAGTAGTCAATGGCTTCAAGGACTCCATCGACTATCACCGTCAGGTGGTGGTGTCGATAGCCGCAGGCGTGATGAGTGAGAAACTGACAGCCCTGTTTCAACGTGAGGATGGAAGTGTGCCCCCTCTCTTCTATGTCATCCCCAACATTGCCGCGGAGTTCTGCCAGAGCATGTCGTTTGTGAGTGCTGCCAAGGGCGTGGACAGAGCCACCCAGGAGAAGGTGCGCGACCTCTTTGCCGTAGTTGGCGATGCCTTGTTGGTGGAGGAGCGTCTGGTCAACCCAGGCATGATGATGGCTTCATGCGGTATAGCCCATGTGATGCGCTATATACGCGCCATGCAGGAAGGCGGTGTGGAGATGGGATTCTATCCAGCCGAGGCTTTGAAGATTGCCATGCAGACCATGCTTGGTGCGGTGAACCTGTTGAAAGAGACAGGACTACATCCGGAGGCAGCCATCGACAAGGTGACCACACCCGGCGGAACCACCATCAAGGGCCTGAACCAACTCGACCATAGTGGCTTTAACTCCGCTGTCATCAAGGCGCTGAAAGCCGGATTGTAGGACTTTTCCCATTACTTGTGTTCTCTCCAGCGGCAATAATGCACAAGGAAAAAATGCGTGTGCAAAAAATCACCAGATTTTTGCACACGCTTTTTGTTCGTGTGTAACTCGCTAAAAATAATCTACTTTTATTTTTGTTTTTAGCCTTAAATCTTTATACTTTTGAATCGTGAAAACGTTGCACAACTTTAAGTGTGCAAAAAAAGTGAATATTCAGTACAGTCTTACTTCCCAGTCAGAGTGGCTGTGTGAATGTTTTTTTCTATGAATAGCAACAGCAATAAAACACGCAAAATATGGTAGAGAGATTTTTAAGACAGTCCACCTTCACCTCGATGGACGATTTCAAACAAAACCTGGAGTTCATCGTTCCAGAGAATTTCAACTTCGCCTACGACGTGATGGACGCCTGGGCGGAAGAGGCTCCCGACAAGTTGGCCCTTCTTTGGACGAACGACAAAGATGAGTGCCGTCGTTTCACATTTGGCGACCTCAAGCGCGAGAGCGACAAGGTGGCTTCTTACCTGCATTCCCTTGGCATAGGCAAGAACGACATGGTGATGCTCATCATGAAACGCCGCTACCAGTTCTGGACTACCATGATTGCCATCCACAAGATAGGTGCTATTGCTATTCCTGCCACTTTCCTGCTGACCGCCAACGACATTGTCTATCGCTGCAAGTGCGCCGACATCAAGGCGGTGATCTGCGCTGGCGACAAGCAGATACTCGACCATGTGGAAGGAGCTTATCCCGATTGTCCCACACTGGAGCACCGCATCAGCATCGGACCGATTGTGCCGGAGGGCTGGGACGACTTCGAGGCAGGAGTGGCGCAGGCTTCTGAGTGGCACCGTCCGGAGTTCGTCAACCGAAGCACTGACTATTCCATCATGTACTTCACCAGCGGTACAAGCGGTGAGCCCAAGATGGTGATTCATGACTATACCTATGCGCTGGCCCATCTCACCACTGCCTATTTATGGCACAACCTCACTCCCGACAGTCTCCACTTGACTGTGGCTGACACAGGATGGGGAAAAGCCGTTTGGGGAAAACTATATGGACAGTGGATTGTGGGAGCCGCTATCTTCGTATATGACCATGAGAAGTTCACGCCTGCCGACATCCTGCATAAGATGGAGCAGTACAAGGTGACTTCTTTCTGTGCGCCTCCTACCATCTACCGATTCATGATTCTGGAGGATCTGACCAAGTTCGACCTTTCTTCCTTGAAATATTGCACTACAGCCGGTGAGGCGCTCAATCCATCGGTCTTCGAGAAGTTCTATCAAGCCACTGGCATCCAGCTGATGGAAGGATTCGGACAGACGGAGACCACACTCACTCTTGGCACCTTCCCATGGATGAAACCCAAGCCAGGTTCGATGGGTGTGCCCAATCCGCAATACGACATCGATATCTTGAAAGATGATGGCACGCGCGCGAAAGTGGGCGAGCATGGGCAGATTGTAGTGCGCACCGACAAGCGCAAGCAGCTGGGGCTCTTCTGCGAGTATTATCGCAATAAGAAACTCACTGAGAAGGTATGGTCTGATGGAATTTACCACACGGGCGACATCGCCTATTACGACGAAGACGGTTACTACTGGTTTGTGGGGCGTGCCGACGATGTCATCAAGAGTTCAGGCTACCGCATCGGCCCGTTTGAGGTGGAGAATGCGCTGATGACCCATCCTGCAGTAGTGGAATGCGCCATCACGGGTGTGCCCGATGATATTCGCGGCATGGTGGTGAAGGCCACAGTCGTGCTTGCCGAGGAGTGGAAGAACAAGGCAGGTGAGGCGCTTGTGAAAGAACTTCAGAACCACGTCAAGCACATTACCGCACCTTACAAGTACCCGCGCGTCATCGAGTTTGTTGAGGAACTGCCCAAGACCACCAGTGGCAAGATCCGCCATGTGGAAATCCGAAACAACGACGCTAAGAAAAACAAGTAAAAGCATATAGAAATAACTATGAAAACATATCGACGAGAAAGAAGTAGTCTGGGTACATTGCGTACTCAGACTAAGTCCATTTGCATAAGGACACTACTTGCTTCCTTGTTCCTATTTGTGGCAACGTCTGTCGTTCAGGCTCAATCAACTCCTCGTTCCCAAATGGAGAAATTGAATCGTGGTGCAGTGGCTGTGAAGCGAGATAACGGTGGCTATCTGCTGAGCTGGCGCTTGCTGGGCTATGATGACCCTGCAACCGTTTTCGACGTCGAACGCAATGGCAAGGTCATAGCCACTGGACTTGATAAGGCAACCTGCTTTGAGGATCCCGAAGGTCAGCCAGCCGACCGCTATAAGGTGATCGCCCGTCAGGGGAATAAGGTGGTGGACAGTACTCCTGAGATCACACCCATGCAGGACTTTTGCTTGCGTATCCCTATTGACACACCCGAGGGCGGGACAATCAACAACCGTCCTTACCGTTACACGCCTAATGATTGCTCGGTGGGAGATGTGGACGGCGACGGCGAATATGAGATTATCGTGAAGTGGGATCCCACCAATGCCGCTGACAATAGTTTCAGAAATCGTTCTACCGGCAAGGTCTTTCTGGATTGCTATAAGATGGATGGCACCAAGTTATGGCGCATCGACCTTGGTCCGAATATCCGTGCTGGTGCTCACTACACTCAGTATCTGGTCTATGATTTCGACCTCGACGGACGGGCGGAGTTGATCTGCAAGACAGCCCCAGGTACCTTGGATGGTTCAGGTCGCTATGTGAGTGAGGCGGCTACCGAATCCGACATCCGCTCCACCGACAATGCCATCAGCTACGTCAACTACGACGGACATATCCTCAGCGGGCCAGAATACCTCACCGTCTTTGACGGACTCACAGGACAGGCGAAGCACACCATCTACTATCGGCCTAACCGCGCCGGTGGGGTAGGGGGAGCGCCTGAGATGCCTGGACGTGACTATTGGGGCGATGACTACGGCAACCGCAGTGAGCGTTATCTGGCTTGCGTGGCCTATCTCGATGGGGCAGACAAGGCACCCAGTGCGGTGATGTGCCGCGGTTATTACACCCGCTCCCACCTTTGGGCAGTTGATTATGCTGGCGGTCAGTTGCGCCACAAGTGGCTTCATGCCTCCGTCTCGCGCAAAGAGGTCCAGGTGACTGACGCTGCCGGACAAACGACAACCAAGACTTACCAGACCAATACCTCTGGCCTGCCCTTTAAGAGTTGCACGGCCTACGGGCAGGGTGCTCACAGTGTGGCGGTAGGCGATGTGGATGGCGACGGATGCGACGAAATCATGTATGGATCCGCCGCTATCGACAATGATGGTCAGTTGCTCTATTCCACAGGTTTAGGCCACGGCGATGCGCTCCATCTCACCGACATTGTTCCCGATCGGCCAGGACTCGAACTCTTCATGGTGCTTGAAGAGCGTCCTCATGGACGACATCTGCGCGACGCCCGTACAGGTGAACTGCTCTATTACACGCCTTCCAGCGACGACAACGGCCGAGGACTCTCTGCCGATGTGTTGGCGGATTATCCAGGTCTGGAGTTCTGGGATGCCTTCAACGACAGCCTTTTCTCTGCGCATGCCAAGAGTGTGGCAGCCCATCGTCCCTCCATCAATTTCCGCATCTATTGGGATGGTGACCTTCAGGACGAGTTGCTCGACTCACGCCGCAACAGACCCTTTATTTATAAGGTGAGGCTGGAGAAAGACGAAGCGGGGAATGATGTGGTCCGCTCCGATGAAATACCCGTCTATGGTCAGTCGCTCAACGACATCTACCATTCCACCAGTTGCAACTCCACCAAAGGCACGCCCAACTTGCAGGCCGACATCTTTGGCGACTGGCGAGAAGAGGTGGTGTTCTGGGACAGCAGCGATGCCCGTCATCTCAATGTCTTCACGACCAACATACCGACCACACATCGCCTTCCGACCCTCATGCACGACCACATCTACCGCTTGAGCGTGGCTTGGCAGAATGTGGGCTACAACCAGCCGCCACACCTCGGCTACTATATCGGCAACAGATGAAACTGAAATCCGCTGCTGGTCTTGAAGACTCCGACAATTCTGGACACTCAGATCAAGCACAGGGCACCTTAAAGAACCCTAACATGACTAAAAACCTATCATCATGATGAAAAGACTCCTATCTTTCGCATTATCCTTGGCTTTAGCCGGATCCGTCTCGGCGGCCGACAAATTCCCTGACGGAACGAAAATACCCGACTGGTTCAACAACAACTCCGTACCCTCGCTCAGCAGCCTCGGACCTGAATATGTGGTGACCGACTTCGGGGTCTCTACCGACAGCACGAAAGTGCAGACGCGCGAGTTGCAGGCTGTGATCGACAAGTGTGCGCACGACGGTGGAGGCGTGGTCGTCATTCCACGTGGCACATTCTTGACGGGCGCCTTGTTCTTCCGGCCTCACACCCACTTGCATATTGCAGAGGGCGGCAAGTTGAAGGGCAGCGACGACATCAGCGACTTCCCAGTGGTGGAGACACGCATAGAAGGTCAGACTCGGAAGTATTTCCCCGCAGTGGTCAACGCTGACCGCGTCAATAGCTTCACCCTGACAGGTAAAGGCACGCTCGACGGCAACGGGCTGCGTTACTGGAAGCACTTCTGGCTGCGTCGCAGCTTCAATCCGCAGTGTACCAATGTGGATGAGATGCGTCCGCGATTGGTGTATATATCCCGTTGCGACAGTGTGTTGATTGCTGATGTGAAAATACAGCATTCGCCATTTTGGTCCACTCACTACTACCGCTGCAACTATGTGAAGTTGCTCAACATCACCGTTCTTTCACCCAAGGAGCCAGTCAAGGCGCCAAGTACCGATGCCGTGGATATCGACGTCTGCTCCAACTTCCACATCAAGGGCTGCTATTTCGCAGTCAACGACGACGGAGTGGTGCTCAAAGGCGGGAAAGGACCTTATGCTGACCAAGACCCCAACAACGGCGAGAACACCAACATCATCGTGGAGGATTGCACCTATGGCTTCTGCCATAGCGCCCTTACCTTCGGCAGTGAGTCTATCCACGACCGCAATGTGATTTTCCGCAACAACAAGGTCAATGGCACCGAGCGCCTGCTCTGGCTGAAGATGCGTCCCGACACACCTCAGAACTACGAGTATATCACCGTGGAGAATATCACCGGACATGCCAATTATTTCCTCTACGTCATGCCCTGGACACAGTTCTTCGACCTTCAGGGACGACCCGACACCCCCATGTCGTATTCCAGCAATGTCACCATGCGCAACATCGACTTCGACTGCGCCACTTTCTTCCAGGTGCAGAACGCCCCAGACCAGTACAGCCTCAAGGACTTCACCTTCGAGAACCTGAACGTACGTGCTTCCAAAAAAGCAGACTACGATCCCAACCTGATAGCTGGCAGCAAGTGGAAGAAGGTTTCGGTCGTGAAGGTGGCCCAATGAGAAACTCCTCTCCATTCAAGGGGAGGGATGCCTGAAAGGCGGGGTGTGATTATTCCGGCTTTGCTACAAACGACATCGGCGGCTGCAATTCTCAGATTGCAGCCGCCGATGTCGTAAAAATATGCCTGTAGAAATATGCCTGGATGCACCTTGTCACCAGTGCCACCACCAGTCGTCATCGTCTGCGATGGTGAACTTCACCTTCACGTTCACCTTCTTCAGCGTCTTTCCTATCTGGTACTGGTACTGCATGCTGACGGTGTGTTCGTCGCCACCCTCGCAGATTTCGGGATGGCAACCGCAAGTCCAGTTGAAGAGGTCGTTGCTGATTTCGATATAGACGTGGCTGTCGCTGCCCCATCCAGTGGTGTTGCCTTGGGAGCTGAACCATGCTCCATAGGTGGCATTGGCAGTGTTGTTGCCCACAGTCCCATCAGCATTCAGCGGTACGATGTCGATGATGTTGTTTTGGTCGTATTGCGATATGGGGATGCCAATTAAGTTGCAGAATTCCTGCAGGTTGACGTTGACCTGCACACTCTGTCGGTAGCCAGCAGCCATTGAAAGTTCCACATTGTAGGTGAGTGTTCCCACCACCTCCTCGTCCTCTATCGGCACCACTTCTTCAGGCACTGGTATGTTCTTGATGAGGTTGTCCATGTAGTCCCTTCTGTTCTCCAGCCAGTTTTTCATCTTGGCTGTTTCCGTTGCAGGGTCGAATCCTGAAATTGGGAATCGTTGCAAGTCGCGCTTTAGTGGACCGTCGTTGAGGTAGGTGAGGTATTTCTCCATCTGCGCCCAGTTGTGACTGACGATGGAGTCGCTGTACATGCTCCAGATTTCTTTGTACTTCTCCACGAACGGTTTGCAGGCAAAGAGGTCGGTGAAGAAACCTGCGAGTCGGTAGTTGCCGTTTTGCTTGAGCGGGTTGCTGCCCATGACCGTCTCTCGGTAGCTCTTGAAGTATGTGTGTCCGGTGTACATGTCGTACCAGTCGAAGTCGTAGCCTGCATCCCAGTCCCAAACGGGTCCGAAGAAGAACTTGCCGTCGCCGTCCTTGAAGAGGTAGATGCTGCGGGGAGCCGACAGTTCCACGTTATAGACAAACTCCTGTATTTGCAGGTATTTGATGAACGACTCCATATCCATGAGCGAGTCGGCCAGCTGATAGTTCTTGGCCTTGATGGCGTGCTCCAGTGTTGCAAACACTTTCTTGATGGAGTCGAGCCTTGCAGGTGTGAGGTCATCCTCATCGGGGTGCTTCACGCACATGGGCATGCTATAGACCTCGGTGTAGAAGTTGTCGTTGGCGTCGGGGCTGAGTTCAGGTCCGTCGTCGAGGTCGAGCGAGAGTAGTAGTCCTCGTTCCTTGTTGATGTTCACCCGGTTGCTTCCTTGCTCCACTTGTTCCGTGATTTGGTATAGTCCGATGTAGTCGCCGTTGAGGAACACCTCTGCGTAGCGAGTGTGGTTGGTATATGGCAGTCCCATCCATGCCGCCGTTTCGAAGACGAAGGTGTTCATCAGGTCGGTCACGTCGCGGTAGTTGGCGAGCAGCACCCATTTCTTGGCCTTGTCAAGCCCCAGTATTTTGTGCTTCTCGTTCAGTTTGATTCGGTAAGGCTTCTTGTCGTACCATTTGAACGACGAGTTTCCCCTGCCTCTGATTTGTCCTTGTGCGTCGTAGTTGCTGAATTCCCCCTTGGCGTCGATGGAGATGTAGCAATCCACATAGTTTTCCTTCGTCAGCACAGGCTCCTCATCGAGTGTGTTGATGTTGATGGCGAAGACTTTGTAACCGTTCTTGGTTTCTACGTCTGCATTATCCTGAAAAGAGACTTGGTTGAGCAGGCTGACTTCAAAAGGCAGTGTGATGCCGTTGTTGGTGTGTCCTCGCATCACTTGGCCTCTCTTGTCGAAGTCGAAGTTGATGATGCTGTCGGGATGATATGAGAAATCCCATTCAGCACCATAGTCGCTGAACTGCACATGATACCGTTCCTGGGCTTTCATTGCCAAAGCGCAGGCAATGAAAAGCACAAAACAAGACAGTGAATTCTTGAAGCGCATAATTTCCAAATAGTTTTTGTTAATTAGTTTTCGTTAGATAGAGCCTATTCCTTTGGATGCCAATTGTTTGGCTCGTTTTCCTCCTTCGTCACTTGAATGCGGAGCAGGGCATTGGCATCTTGTATGTTCACAGCGTGCAAAGTTACGAATAAACGAGAGAAAAACCAAAACTTGTTTGGACTTTTCCGAGTGGGAGTAACTTCGACGAAGTCAAAGTTACCGGTATGCATTTTCAGAAACATCAATGCCACCTTGCCATGAGGGTGAACATCCGGGGGTGCCAAGCATCCTCGGTTACCAAGAGGTGACGCTTTCAGCGTCTGTCTGTAGTATGATGTCAGGTGGACGAGGATTGGTGCGTCTTTCAGACGCATCGCAGGCAGGATGCCTGCGTACCCCAGTTGCAATCCTTGATTATAATTTTCCCGAATTAGCGAACAACCCGATTAAGCGAGAGCAGAGCCCAGCTTGCTTGGCTATGCAGAGCGATAGGGTTTAAGGCAAAGGCAATTATAGAATTTTTTACGAACACGAATATTGCGAATGACACGAATCGATTGTTCGGAGAGAGCAGAAAAAAGATGCTGCCCTTTCAGGGCGCAGTTTTTT
>CAMOWU010000078.1 GCA_946628545.1 uncultured Bacteroides sp.
TTAAGAGTTAAGAAAAATAGACGTTAGGCTTTGGATACCCCAGACTTATCAATGGATGTCGATCTACCTACGGCAGACTTATTAACCAACCTTACGAGTTCCAGCCATTTCGAACTACCTACGGCAGTTCTGTATGGCTGGCTACAATCTCTCATGCCTAACGGCATTTTGCCATGCGGGACACTTGTAGAGTTAAAGTTGGTGGGTTATTGGTTATGGGGTATGGGGTATTGAGGCCGCCATGATATGGCGGCTTACCTAACCGCCTTCCGGATGATTACACCGCCTATGAATGGGCGGGCACAGGGCTCCCTCGAAGGATTGGCGCGTCTTTCAGACGCGTCGCAGGCAAGAAGCCTGCGTACCCCACGTGGGCAAAGAAACTATTCTTGGCCGCACTACGGCCAAGCACCCAACCGATTACACCGCCCATGAATGAGCGGGCACCCGACCTCAACGGGGATGAAGGGTTTATGGAGATCATGATTGCAAAGTTATGAAAGATGAGTAAGAATGATGGAAGAATGGGAAAAGGAATTGATCGTATTGATGTGAAAAAGTTGAGAGTATCTCATTCTTGAAATCTGTGCAATTGGCTTTGCGGAACTTTCGTTTCATGTTCGCAAAAACGTCTTTCCTGTCTCATCATGGTCCGATAGTCGAATCTAAACGCAACAAAAAAACTCTATCAAGGACAAAAAATAACGATTATACAATTTCGCAGACGCTTTTCTGCCAATTTGGTTTGAAAAGTGGGTGAAAAAACGTAATTTTGCAGGTTGCAAACACAAAAAACATGGTAGCCCCGCCTACCATACGCATTCAAAAACTGGAAAAGAAAAAACAAACAGCATAATGAAAGTACTGAAATTTGGAGGCACCTCCGTGGGTTCGGCTGAAAGCATCCTCAACGTGAAGAAAATCGTTGAGGGACAAAACGAGCCCGTCATCGTGGTGGTATCAGCCCTTGGCGGCATCACCGACAAACTCATCAACACATCCAAGATGGCCCAACAGGGCGACCTGGCCTACCTGAAGTCGTTTGAGGAAATGGTAGAGAGACACCATAAGATGATCCGTGACGTCATCAGCAATGGTGGACAGCGCGAGCGTCTGATGGAGAGCGTGGACCAACTGCTCAACGAACTGCGCAGCATCTATCAGGGCGTGTATCTCATCCGCGACCTCTCGCCCAAGACATCGAATGCCATCGTCAGCTATGGAGAGCGCATATCGTCGAAAATCTGCGCATCGCTCATCAACGGCGCCAAATGGCATGATGCCCGGACATTCATCAAAACCACCAACAAGCAAGGCAAGACCCTGCTCGACACCGAACTGACCACACAGCTGGTGAAAGAGGAGTTCGCTGAGTTCGGCATGCACGAGCCAGTGGCACTGGTGCCGGGATTCATCTCCACCGACGCAGAAAGCGGGGAGACCACCAACCTCGGACGCGGAGGGTCGGACTACACAGCCAGCATCCTCGCCGCCATCCTCAACGCCAAAGTGCTTGAGATATGGACCGACGTGGATGGATTCATGACAGCCGACCCAAGGGTCATCAACACGGCCTACACCATCAACAAACTGAGCTACGTGGAAGCCATGGAGCTCTGCAACTTCGGTGCCAAGGTGGTCTATCCACCCACCATCTACCCCGTCTGCCAGAAAAACATACCCATACTCATCAAGAACACCTTCAACCCTGAAGGCAAGGGAACAATCATCGAGAAAGACGGCGACGACTCCTCACAAGCCATCAAGGGTATCTCGTCGATCAACGACACCAGCCTCATCACCGTCTCCGGCCTCTCCATGGTGGGTGTCATCGGTGTGAACCGCCGCATCTTCACCACCTTGGCCGACAACGGCATCAGCGTGTTCATGGTCAGCCAGGCATCATCGGAGAACAGCACATCCATCGGTGTGAGAAACGAAGACGCCAAACTGGCATGCGAAGTGCTCAACCATGAATTTGCCAAGGAGATAGAGATGGGCGCCATGTTCAAGATGCAACTCGAAAGCCAACTGGCCACAGTGGCTGTGGTGGGCGAGAACATGAAGCACACGCCAGGTATTGCAGGCAAGCTCTTCGGCACCCTGGGACGCAACGGCATCAGTGTGATAGCCTGCGCACAAGGAGCCTCGGAGACCAACATCAGCTTCGTGGTGGAAAGCAAGTCGCTGAGAAAGACGCTCAACGTCATCCACGACAGTTTCTTTCTCTCTGAATACCAGGTGCTCAACCTCTTCATCTGCGGTGTGGGCACAGTGGGCCACAGCCTCATCCAGCAAATCGACTCCCAACGCGAGCGACTGATGAAGGAACGCGGGTTGAAACTCAATGTGGTGGGCATCGCCAGCGGACACTTCGCCATGTTCTCACGCGACGGACTTGACCTGAAAAACTACCGCACCCGACTGAAAGAGAGCCAACCCAGCAACATCGACCGACTGAAAGAGGAAGTGATCGGCATGAACATCTTCAACTCCGTCTTCGTCGATTGCACCGCCAGTCCGGAAGTGGCAGGCATCTACAACGACTTGTTCGAGCACAGCATATCCGTAGTGGCAGCCAACAAAATCGCGGCTTCATCCGACTACGGCAACTACGCCACACTCAAGAAAACAGCGCGCAAACGCGGGGTGAAATACCTCTTCGAAACCAATGTGGGTGCCGGACTGCCCATCATCAACACCATCAACGACCTCATCAACAGCGGCGACAAGATCCTGAAGATCGAGGCAGTGCTCAGCGGCACACTCAACTACATCTTCAACACCATCTCGGCCGACACACCTTTCAGCCAGACGGTCCGTCTGGCCAAGGAGAACGGTTATTCTGAACCCGACCCACGCATCGACTTGAGCGGAAAGGACGTGATCAGGAAACTCGTCATCCTCTCGCGCGAGGCTGGCTACAAAGTCAATCAGAACGATGTGGAGAAACACCTCTTCGTTCCCGACGACATCTTCGAGGGCTCTCTCGATGAGTTCTGGGAGAAGCTGCCAGCCCTCGACCAGGATTTCGAGACACGACGCCAGAAGTTGGAACAGGAAGGCAAGCACTGGCGATTCGTGGCAAAACTGGAGCATGGCAAAGCGTCGGTTTCGCTGCAGGAAGTCGATAGCCACCACCCCTTCTACGACTTGGAGGGCAGCAACAACATCATCATGCTCAGCACCGAACGCTACAAGGAATACCCCATGCTCATACAAGGCTACGGAGCGGGTGCCAGCGTCACGGCAGCAGGAGTGTTTGCCGACATCATGAGCATCGCCAACATCTGACAAACAATAAGACACAAGCACAATGAAACACATCATCATACTCGGCGACGGAATGGCAGACTGGCACAACGAGGAGTTGGGCGGAAAAACCCTCCTCCAATACGCCCACACGCCCTACATGGACCTGCTGGCCAAGAAAGGCAGGACAGGAATGCTCTGCACCGTACCCGAGGGGTTCCACCCGGGCAGCGAAGTGGCCAACTCGTCCATACTCGGCTACGACCAGTACAAGGTCTATGAGGGACGCGGACCCCTGGAGGCTGCGAGCATAGGAGTGGATTTGTCGGACGACGACATGGCCATACGATGCAACCTCATCTGCATCGAGGGCGACCACATCAAAAACCACTCGGCAGGACACCTCACCACAGAAGAAGCAGACATCCTCATCCAGTTCCTGCAAGACAAACTGGGCAACGACAAGGTACATTTCCACACGGGCATCCAATACCGTCATCTGCTGGTCATCAAGGGAGGCGACAAGCGAATCCACTGCACACCGCCACACGACGTGCCAGGACAGCCTTTCATGCCACTGCTCGTCAAAGCCGAAGTGCCAGAGGCACAACCCACAGCCGACCTCATCAACGACTTGATCCTGCAGTCGCAGCAACTGCTGGCACAGCATCCGCTCAACCTCCAGCGCATGGCAGAGGGGAAAGACCCAGCCAACAGCATCTGGCCATGGGCAGGGGGCTACCGACCGAAAATGCAACCTCTGTCTGTCACCTATCCCCAAATCAAGAGGGGGGCAGTCATCACCGCCGTGGATCTCATCAGGGGCATAGGCAGGTATGCCGGACTGAGAACCATCGAAGTGGAAGGTGCCACAGGACTGGCCGACACCAACTATGAAGGCAAGGCGCAAGCCGCCATCGAAGCCCTGCGCACCGATGATTTCGTCTATCTCCACATCGAGGCGAGCGACGAGGCAGGACACGACGGCAACATGCAACTCAAGCTGCAGACCATCGAGAACCTCGACCGAAGAGCCGTCGGTCCCATCTACGAGGCGGTCAAGGACTGGGACGAGCCTGTGGCCATCGCGGTCTTGCCCGACCATCCCACACCTGTCCACCACCGCACCCACACCAATGAGCCTATCCCCTTCCTCATCTATGCCCCTGGATTGGAACCCGACGACGTGCAGACCTTCGATGAGGATGCCTGTCAACAAGGCTACTACGGACTCCTGCACAAGGATGAGTTCATGAAAGCCCTGATGGACATCAACTGAGCGCAAACGCTTAGATATGAGCCAACTGAGCGCAAACGCTTTAACGCAAGTCAACTGAAAAAAACATACACACAAATATGCAATATTACTCCACCAACCACAAAGCACCCATCGCCACACTGCACAAAGCGGTGGTGAAAGGGCTCGCTGAGGACAGAGGACTATACATGCCTGAGCGCATAAAGAATCTGCCCCAAGAGTTTTTCGACAACATACAAGACCTCTCGTTCCAGGAGATAGCCTATCAAGTGGCAGATGCCTTCTTCGGCGAGGACGTACCTGCCGACGACTTGAAAAAGATTGTCTATGACACCTTGGCGTTCGACTGCCCCGTAGTGAAGGTCAGCGACAACATCTACAGCCTGGAACTCTTCCATGGCCCCACCCTGGCTTTCAAGGATGTAGGCGCACGATTCATGGCGCGTCTGCTCAGCCATTTCATCCGTCAGGAGGGACAGCAGCAAGTCAATGTGCTGGTGGCCACTTCAGGCGACACGGGTTCGGCTGTTGCCAACGGCTTCCTGGGGGTGGAAGGCATCCACGTCTATGTGCTCTACCCCAAGGGCAAGGTCAGCCCCATACAGGAGTGTCAGTTCACCACCTTGGGACAGAACATCACAGCCATTGAGGTGGACGGAGTTTTCGACGACTGCCAGGCACTGGTCAAGTCTGCCTTCATGGACGAAGAACTGAACCAGCACATGAAACTCACTTCGGCCAACTCCATCAATGTGGCGCGTTTCCTGCCTCAGTCGTTCTACTACTTCTATGCCTACGCACAGATGAAACGACTGGGAAAGGCCGACAATCTGGTGGTTTGTGTGCCAAGCGGCAACTTCGGCAACATCACATCGGGAATCTTCGGCATGCACATGGGACTGCCCATCAAACGATTCATCGCCGCCAACAACGCCAACGATATCTTCTACAACTACCTGCAGACAGGCGAGTACCATCCACGTCCATCCATCCAGACCATAGCCAACGCCATGGACGTGGGCGACCCCAGCAACTTCGCACGCATCTACGACCTCTACCAAGGCAATTACAGCCAAATCAAGGCCGAAATCAGCGGGGCAACTTATTCCGACGAACAAATTCGAGAGACGATTGACGAAGTTTACAAAAAAAATCACTATCTTTGCGACCCACACGGCGCATGCGGTTACAGGGCTCTGGCCGAAGGACTGAAAGACGGAGAGACAGGAGTATTCCTCGAGACAGCACATCCCGCCAAGTTCATCGACACCGTACAGGCTGTCATCCACGAGCAGGTCGAGATACCCGCACCGCTTGCCGCCTTCATGAAGGGCAAAAAGGAGTCGGTCCCCATGTCGAAAGACTTCGCTGACTTCAAAGCCTTCCTCATGAAAATCTAGATCATCTAGAAAATCTAGAGAATCTAGAATATCTAGAGCATCTAGAGAATCTAGATGAAAATATCAAAATCATCGATGATATGGCACCAGCAAGAGTAACACCCAAGAAGAAAAATCCGAACAAGAACGCACTGAAAGCCATCAACAGCTTCTTCATGGTGATTGTCACCACTGCCCTGATCTTGTTCTTCATGCCTCGTGACTCGAAGTTCAACTACAAATACGAGGTGAACTATCCATGGCTCTACTCTCCGCTGATTGCCGACTATCAGTTCGCCATCTTCAAGGACACCACGCTCGTCAAACAAGAGCGCGACAGCGTCTTGCGCGCCTTCCAGCCGTATTACGACACCAATGAGCAAGCGGTCGCCAATGCCAAGCAAGTGCTGAAAGACATGAAGGTGACCAACGACAGGCTGACACCCGAAGAGGTGGAGATCTACAAGCAACACATCTCCACCGTGCTCGACACCATCTACAGCCACTACCTGCTATCGTCGGAAAACTACAACTTCCTCAAGGACGAGAACATCAAGACCGTCAGGCTCATCTCCGGCAACACCGCCAAGCACGTGCCTGTCAAGGAGATCTTCTCCACGCGCAAAGCCTACGAGTTCATCATGAACTACGACACTGCGCACTTCAAACGGCCATTGATACAACTTTTCGACATCACCCGCCTCTTGCAAGACAACATCACCTACAATCAGGAGAAATCGCAGGAAGAGCGTGAGGAACTGGTCAGTCAGGTCTCCACCACACTCGGACTGGTACGGGTGGGCGAGAAGATTGTCGATCGCGGCGACGTAGTCACTCCTTCCATCTACAACAAGCTGGAGTCCTATCGCCTGGAGGTGTCGAAACACAAGGAGTCCAACTCCAACTACATCATCATCATCGGACAGGCGGCATTCGTGCTCATCATCATCATCATGATGCTGACCTACCAGCTGCAGTACCGATCCGACTATCTCGACCAGATGCGCACGTCCGTCATGCCTTTCGCCCTGATGACCTTCTTCATCATCATCGCCGAACTCATGGTGCAGTACGGTCTGCTCAATGTCTTCATCGTGCCGTTTGCCATGGTGCCACTCATGATCCGAGTCTTCATGGACTCGAGAACAGCCTTCCTGGTGCATGTGTGCATGGTGCTGATCATCTCGTCTTTCCTGCACTACCCCTACGAGTTTATCATCTACCAACTCATAGCGGGCATGGTGGCGATCTTCAGCCTCAAGGAACTCTCAAGCCGCGCCCAGCTGATGCAGACGGCGGGACTGGTGTTCCTCGCCTACTGCGTGATGTACACGGCCTACACGCTCCTGCATGAGAACAATGTCGATAAAGTGGAGCTGCGATGGTTCATCTACTTCTTCGTCAACGGCATCCTCCTGCTCTTCGCATACCCATTGCTCTGGTTCTTGGAGAAAGTCTTCGGCATGACATCCGACGTCACGCTGGTGGAATTGGTCAACCCCAACAGCAAACTCCTTCAGGAACTGACCTCCAAGGCTCCTGGCACCTACCAGCACTCGCTGCAGGTAGCCAATCTTGCATCGGAAGTGGCGAAGAAAATAGGAGCCGACACGCAGTTGGTGCGTACCGGCGCCATGTATCACGACATCGGAAAGATGATGAACCCCTCCTATTTCACGGAGAACATGCCTGCCGGAGCCAGCAAGTTTGAGGGAATGGAACCCCAGCAGAGCGCGCGCATCATCATCCGGCACGTCACCGACGGAGCCGACCTGGCGGATAAGCACCACCTGCCCAACATCATCAAGCGATTCATTCTCACCCACCACGGAAAAGGAAAGGCCAAGTTCTTCTACAACACCTTCAAGAACGCCCATCCCGATGAAGACATCGACGAGAAACCCTTCACCTATCCAGGCCCCAACCCTTCCACCAAGGAGGAAGCCATCCTCATGATGTCGGACGCCATCGAGGCGGCATCCCGTAGCATCGGCGAATACACAGAGGAAAGCCTCTCCAAATTCGTCGATAAGATCATCGACGGACAAGTGGCAGAGGGCTTCTTCCTCGAATCTCCGCTCACCTTCAGGGACATATCGATAGCCAAAGCCACCTTCAAGGAAAGACTGAAAATCATCTACCACTCCCGAATCGTCTATCCCGAACTCAACGAGACGTCGAAGAAAAGCATAGAAAGCAAGCTCGATGAGAACGGTAAGACCGCACTGGCTACGGCTAAAGCACTCGATGAAGCCGAAAACAAGGAGTCGGTGAAAGAATTATCCAATACGGAAGAGACCAACACATCGGTTTCCGATGTCAACCCTTCCGCAGAAAAGGCTGAAGCCACCACAAGCAACGCTTCCGGCACAGAAAACGCACAACCTGTCGGTTCGGAAGAGCCCCAACAACAAGTTGACCCAAGCCAGAGTGCAGACAGCAGCAAGCCAACTGAAGAGGGCGAATTTGAAACCACCATCATCGAGCCCACCCCATCCACCACCCCAACAGACACTGATCCCGAACCCGAGGAGGAGGTGGATCCCAACGGCAAAATCAAATGGTAAGATCGTAACTATTCAAGTAGGAGGTGCGGCATTCCTGCCGCACAATGAATCAATTATCAGCCCCAAGTAGGAGGTGCGGCATTCCTGCCGCACAATGACACGTTCGGCAGGAATGCCGAACCTCCTATCAAATAACACGTTTGTAATATAGGAGCGATTCAGTCGTCAGCTGGTTAATAATTGAATGTGCTGCCACCGAGGAACTCACGCAGGAGCGATGTAGGCGGCAGGTCGTGCTCCGGCAAGGGACGGAACGAGCGGAGGAAATGCTTGAGGTGGTGCGCCTCTGCATATTGAGGCACATCCTCCCGAACGTTCTCAAGGATAGACAGCGCATAGTTCTTGAACACAGCCAACTCGAACAGCAAAGCACTGTTGAACATCACGTCGGCAAGTTCGGAGAAGGGCAGGATCCATTTCTCCTCACCCAGCCGGACTGAAGGCCAGCGCTTGATGGTGTCCACCGCCGACACTCCACGATAGCGGAAATCCCTGACTATACGGCGCACCAGACGGTTGTCGGTAGTGGAGATGAAATGCTGCTTGTCGAGTTTGATGCCTGTCAAGGCAGAGACAAACACCTTGTACTTCTGTTCATCGGGAATCTCGCTGGTGAGCAATGGATTAAGACCATGAATGCCTTCCAGAATCAAGATCATGTGGTCGGTGAGCTGCACATGCTTGCCCTTGAACTCACGCTCCCCAGTGACAAAATTATAACTTGGGAGCTGAACATCCTCACCAGCCAGGATCTGTTTGAGTTGCTGGTTGAAGAAAGGCAGGTCGAGCGCATAGATCGACTCGTAGTCATACTCCCCCTTCTCGTCCTTAGGCGTGCGGTCACGGTCCACGAAATAGTCGTCGAGCGAGATGGCGAAGGGCCAATAACCCAAAGCCGCCAACTGCACCGACAGACGTTTGCTGAACGTGGTCTTGCCACTCGATGAAGGACCGGCAATCAGCACGATCTTCACATTCCCTCGGTTCACAATCTCATCGGCTATGCGGGCAATCTTCTTCTCCTGAAGTGCCTCCGCCACCTTGATGAGTGTGCCTGCCTCCCCCTTGTCGATGGCGCGGTTCAACTCGCCGACGGTACTCAGCCGAGTGACACGAAGCAACTTGTGGGTGTCCTTGAAGTTGGCAAGCATCTTGTCCTGGCGCACCATGTCGCAAAGACGTTCGGGCTGGTGCTCCTCCGGCACGCGGAGGAAGATACCGTCGTAATACTTCACCAAGTCGAACAACTTGAGATAGCCCGTCGTCGGCACCATCGGACCATAATAGAGGTCGATGGTGTCGCCCAACTTATAATACTCCGTATAGATCTGTCCACGGCTCTCCATCAGCAGCACCTTGCTCTCCATGTTGCGCTCACGAAACATACGTATGGCATCCTCGGTGAAGAGTTGCTCATGAATGAAAGGCAAGTCGTCGGCAATGATCTCACGCATACGCAGTTTCAGACGGTCCACATCCTCGAGCGTCACTTCCCTTCCTATATCCAACTTGAAGAAATAGCCGTTGGACACCGTTGCCTCGAAATCAAGCCGACCGTCCTCGTCCTCGAATATATCGTCAACCGCTTTCATCAGCACCATGAAGAGCGAACGCACATACACTTTCATACCGTTGTATCGGGTATAGTCGAGAAACTCCACCTGTTTGTTCTTGTAAACTCTGAAATCAAGTCCTTCCACACGATTATTGACGTACGCACAAAGGGGTGGATAGGGTAAATTCACATCAATTTTGTTATAAATGTCTAAAAGAGACGTTCCAAATTCGAAATTAACAATTTTTTTTGTATTTTTGCAAAGTATTTGAATCATACGAAACGGTTTTGAGGGTTAGCAAATCAGAGTTGGCCCGACGACCAAGGACAAGCCTACTTCTTTCACCTTGAAGAAGAATGACTTGTGAGTTCAAAAATACGACTTTTTTCTTACATTACCTTTATAAAAAGAAAAAAATATTCATTTTTATGGATTATTTACCGTTTTTGACCCTCATTGGGTCGGTGGCACTGCTCATGTACGGTATGAAAGTGATGAGCGAAGGCCTTCAGAAAATGGCTGGTAGCCAACTGCGCAAAGTATTGGGAGCAATGACCACCAACAGGTTTACAGGTCTGCTCACAGGTGCTTTCATCACCACTTCTATCCAATCTTCTACTGCCACCACGGTGATGACCGTGAGCTTCGTCAATGCGGGAATCCTCACTCTCGCACAAGCCATATCGGTCATCATGGGTGCCAACATCGGTACCACGGCCACGGCATGGATCATGGTGCTGGGAGGAAGCAGCAACTACATGGTCTTCGTGGTCTATGCAGCCATCACCGTTGCCATGGCCCTCATCTACTCCAGCAAGAACAAACACAAGAACATAGGTGAGTTCATCATGGGATTGAGCCTCATGCTACTCGGACTCACCACCCTCAGCGCCAACGCCAAAAGCATGAACCTGGGCGAGAACCAGACCATACTCGGATTCTTCGAGTCGCTCTCAGGCTGGGGCTATGGTTCCTACCTGCTCTTCCTGCTCATCGGTGGACTGCTCACCTGCGCGGTTCAGAGTTCGGCAGCCATCATGGCCATCACCATGACACTCTGCTCCACCGGCGCGCTCGACATCTACATGGGTATCGCTCTCGTCATGGGTGAGAACATCGGTACGACCATCACGTCCAACATCGTCGCCATGTCGGCCAGCACACAGGCCAGACGCGCCGCCATGGCCCACCTCATCTTCAACGTCTTCGGTGTGATTTGGGTGCTGTGCGTCTATCCCTACTTCGTCAGATTCGTCTGTTCACTCGTCGGCTACGACCCCACATCAACCATCGCCGACAAATCCATACTCAACGCCGTCCTGGCTGCTTTCCACACCAGTTTCAATGTCTGCAACGTGTTGATCCTCATCTGGTGTATCAAACCCATTGAGAAACTCGTCTGCATGATTATTCCAGACAAGAAAGACGAGTCGGGCGACGACTACCGCCTGCAGTTCATCTCCGGTGGTATCCTTTCCACAGCAGAGCTCTCTATTATTGCGGCCAAGAAGGAAATCAACCTTTTCGCTGAGCGCATGAGAAAGATGTTCGGCATCACTGCCAACCTGAACGAGATATCTGAGGACAAGGAATTCAGCAAGCAGTTCGCCCGAGTGGAGAAATACGAAGGTATCAGCGACAACATGGAACTGGAGATAGCCCGTTTCCTCAACCTCGTATCTGACGGTAGGCTGAGTTCGGAGTCGAAACTCAAGATCCGCGACATGCTTCGCCAAATCAGCGAGATAGAGAGCATAGGCGACAGTTGCTACCACCTGGCCAAGGAAATCAGCAACAACCGCGAGAAGAAGATCAGCTTCAACGAGAAACAGCAGGGACACATC
The DNA here is from genome assembly GCA_946628545.1 of uncultured Bacteroides sp. Taxonomy (GTDB): domain Bacteria; phylum Bacteroidota; class Bacteroidia; order Bacteroidales; family Bacteroidaceae; genus RUG11857. The sequence continues at coordinate 11,857 of CAMOWU010000078.1, forward strand.
AAGGCCATGTTTGAACTCTGCGACGAGGCCATCAGCAACATGCAGAAGATCCTCTCTGGCGACCGCAACTCCAAGGTCATCCGTGAGTCGTACAATCTGGAGAACGAAATCAACCACTACCGCACCCAGCTCAAGAGCCAGAATGTGCTTGACGTCAACAACGGAGTCTATACCTACGAGATAGGCACACAGTACCTCAACATCATCTGCGAGAGCGAGAAACTCTGCGACTACGTCATCAACATCGTCGATATCTGCATCCACGCCAACGAGAAGAAGGCGATATAAGCTTATTGAACGTTAGCGGACACTACAGTGACTTCAGGTCCAATGACAGTGCTTCCGTCGTACAGTTGGATTCTATAGTTGAAGGTGCCTTCCTCCGCACTCTCTGGGACTGTGAATTGGATGATATCAATCATGATATCAGAAGGATCCTTCTCATAAGTATAAAAATCCGTTTCTGTATTTCCTATGAAAACAGAACTTACATCCATATTCAATCCGATTAGTCGATAGGAGTGCCCCCCTTCCACTGTATCAGGAGCCGACAATACCATTGCCTGATGGGTCTGCTCGATGTTTGCCTCGTCATAGTAAGTCATGTCATTAGCGTATCCAATGGCGAGCGTACAGGTTGGTTTCCCCCATCCTCCGTTGATTTCCTTTGATGATGCGGTGGTCAAAGGCAAGGTAAGCGTAATGCTCTCATCCGTGTGCTCTCTGAAATCCTTCTTGTAAACTGTCCCGTAATCTTGTGAGAAGTACTGCGACGGCTGGGTCGAAAAAGACAATGCATCTACCCAAAGAAGGTTTTTGCCTCGGACAGTGATGACATCACCACCCTTAGCGGGTTTAGGGTTGATGTTTGAAATAATAGGTTCAATGACTTTTAAAGGTACGAAAACGGACTGATTATCCCCTGTTCCCAATTCAATGCCTCCTGGTTGAGCTTTCGTTGGCAAAGCATGAATGGTCAGAGAATCGGCAGAAACAGTGAATTCATCTTTTCTCAACCGTCCCACATTGGGTACAGAAACCCATTCCACCTTGTCGAGGCTATATCCCTTGATGATGACAGGTTGACCAAAACATGCCGGTGACGGACTCACCTCGTTGACTGTGATGACGTTCGTTGGGCCAGGCAGTTCGCTGCCCTGTATGCTGATAGGTCTTGGAGAAGAAGCTGCGGCTGCTGACAGTTCTGTACTGACGGGATAAGGCAGGGTGAACGTCTTAGCCGTGACGATGGGTGCTGGTACAGATGTGTCATACTTCTCATTTTTGTATTCATTTCGTCTCTGACCTGACAGCTCATCAATAGCTCGTTGAGGGTTGAAATAATAAAGACGTACGAAATCTCCCCATCGGTCGCCCTCCAATGCCAGTTCCAACCGACGCTCTTTCCAAACGTCTTCCCATGACAGAGTGGTAGGGTGTCCATAGTCAGCCACACCACGATGTCTCACTTGATAGAAGCACTCGAGTGCGGTCTCATCTGTGGTTTGGAGGCTGTTGCCCATGACGGCCTCACAATAAATGAGATAGATATCAGCCAGCCGCAAGACGTGTGTGTAGAGTGAACTTGACATTTTAGATGGAGTCCCTAATCCTGCTTGCTGATGGTCGTAAATGGTACCATACAAGTGTTTTGCCACGTTTGCTTTTGTCCCCGAAACTTGGTTGCGTGCTTTTACATGCCCTTGCATGCCATATCCATTGTTGATGAATTTGGTGTAATCAAAACCACCTAAATTGGTGTAGAAGTGGTCATAGGTGTCGCCCATCATCATCATCGTGGCCTTACGGCGAGCGTCTTTCGAAGTGCGACTCTCGCTCAGAGCATCCTCTCCAAAAGCATCTTGTAAGTCAACCGATACTCCCACCTTGTCTCCACGACAATCATAGAAATCACTAAACCCCGACATTCCCAATTCACTTTGGAGGGAGTTTTGAAACGTCCAGTAATTGCTACAATTCCACCGCCATGAGATGAGCGCTTCCTCATTGATGTTGTTCTTCCCGAGGAAGATGTCGCTATAGACAGGTAGGAGTTGCCGACCGCTGTTTTTAATGACATCGAGGGCTATCTCGGCCGCTTTTTGCAAATCCCTTTCGTTGCGTTCATGCTCTTGGCAAACCAAATAGCATCCATCATATTGAGTCTTTTTCTCATCGAAACCAGCGCGAGTCAGATAGACCTTTGCCAGCAATCCCTTGGCGCTGTACTGGTCAATACCGCCTATGTTTCTTTCAGGAAGAAGTTCTATGGCGCGTTCAAGTGTCTTGATGATGTATTCATACAGATAACTGACGGCCACCCGGGAGTACTTGACAGTCTCAAATTCTTCCACCACACCTGCGGGGTCATTGGACAGTGGCACCGCGCCGAACAGCCTGACCTGGAAGAACATAGCAAGCGCTTCCCACAACATGACTTCGCCTTTCGCCGCATTTAGGATTTCAGGAGGGGCGTCTGAGACATTGCTCAGTCTCCGGGTCAAACTGTCGGCAGGTGGACAGAATGCCCGCGACGTGCCATTACGGATTCTACCGTTCAATGAACCGATGCCGTTGATGATGTCCTCATTATTATCATCGACAGTCAGACTGTTGAATGGTCCTTTCCAATAGAGGTTACCGGCCATGACATCCTGCAAAATGAAAAGTCGCTGGAAATCGTACCAGCGTGAATTGGACTGTGCTTGGATGATTTGAGGTAATGACAAGTCATAGTTTTGCTGCACATGGATTGACGAGATGTCGTCAATCTTGATGGTGAGAGCAGGCTTTAGCATATCGTTTCCAAGGAACAATTGGATTTCCTCGGTCGTGTATTTCATCTGTCCCACGTCCTCTAATTTGTAGGTCTCGGAGGTGTTGTCAGTCTTGTTGATGACGATATTGCCGAGGCTTTGGGCAAAAAGGGCGAGCGGGCAGACCAAAGTGAGTAGTAATGTTTGGAATCTTTTCATGGCCGTAGCAGTTTGAGTGAGTTGCCGTTGCAGTTGATGACATAGATGCCCTTGGGCAGTTTCCGCATGTCGAGCAGTGTGGAATTACCGTTTTGTACGGTCGTCATTTCCACTTTACGTCCGTCGATAGTAGCGACAAGGATTGGTGCGTTGTCGGTTGGAACCAAGAGGAAATCCCCTTGTATGGTCACTTTTTCTTGTTTGAGGACTTCCATAGCTGTGGAGTGCTCTCCAAAAGTGAAATCCTTCACTTGGAGTAAGTCGAATATGGCGTCAAAGGGTATTCCCTCTTCGTCTGTCCATTGTATATGCAATGTCATCGACTGCGTTTCTGTGGACACGGCTGGTTCTGTATTCAGCCTGAATTCTGTTTGGGTTCCATCTTTCATAGTCACATATAGTACCCTATCCACGTCTTCAGCCGTGGAAGACAGGGCGTAACATAGCAGTGGAATATAAAGTATGAGTTTTTTCATTCGATTCATTATTTTGGCGGGATTAAATACAAGAAAGGAGATCGTTAAACACCTGGAAATATTATTTTCAGTTTGTTGAATCTAAACTCTGCGACGATGCCATCAACAACATATAGAAGATATTGATTTAGTACGGTCGGTAAACCTTCTGCGTTTTTCCGTCTCTGTAGCGGATGATGTGTATGCCTTTGGAGAGGGTGGCTGTCCTGATGCCCTGAA
>CAMOWU010000079.1 GCA_946628545.1 uncultured Bacteroides sp.
TCAAGGCCTCTATGCGGAACTTCTCTTCCTCCTTTTCATCGTCATCATCGCCGTCGTCATCATCATCATTATCGTCGTCGTCATCATCGTCATCATCGTCATCATCGTCGTCATCGTCGTCATCGTCGTCGTCATCATCATCATCGTCATCGTCGTCGTCATCGTCATCGTCGTCTTCTTCATCATCATCGTCGTCGTCATCGTCGTCGAAATCATCGTCGTCATCATCATCGTCATCATCGTCGTCGTCATCGTCATCATCCTCATCGTCCTCTATGAGTTCGTAGTCGTCGGTGTCGTCGTCTTTATCATCATCTTCGTCTTCGTTGATGCCCATGACTTCGTCGAACCAGAAGATGCCAGAGTCGATATGGTGGATCATGGTCTTGAGTGTTTCTTCCAAGTCCGTTTCCTTCCCGATGATTTCCCGTTCGTAGGTGAGGATGATTCGGTCCTCGATGACGTATGCCTTGACATACTTCACCCGCCTGTTGAACGTATTGACCATTTGGAGGAGTTTCTGTTCGTCCTCATCAGACTGCATCACCCTCTTCGATGCGATCAAGTTCAAGAAAGATTTGTCTTTCTTCTCGAACATGAAAACATAGAGGGTTGCTTCATAATAGAAGGAAAAGCCCTTGTCGTCTTGCTTCTCGAGCTGGAAGCCCATTTTTTCGAGCGTTTTTTTTACTTTTTCTTTCATAGTGCTTCTATATTACAAATGTGTAATGGATTGACTGGAGCCGGACGCGACACGTCGCGTCCCTACATGTGAGTGATTGAATGGAGGATTCTGGGGATTCAACGGGGGGGAGTTGTTGCGCGTTATCTTGAGTGGCTTGACCCCACCCCTCCCCTTGGATGGGAGGGGAGTTGGTTAGCGCTGAGAGGGATGAGTGGCTGGGGCTGCCCCCACCCCTACCCCTCCCCTTCAAGGGGAGGGGAGTTGGATGAGCGCTGAGTGGGATGAGTGGCTGGGGTTGACCCACCCCTACCCCTACCCTTCAAGGGGAGGGGAGTTTTTGTGGACCTTCCCTTGGATGGGAGGGGAGTTGGATTAGTGGAAGCCGATGGTTTGAGGTTGGCATCCCGTTTCTTTGGGCGAGAACTCTCCACGTATGCGCTCATACGCTTTGATGTCGCGGCTGCTGACCGATGGAGTCTTATTGGCAATGATGGTTTCCAGTTGAGGCTGGTTGATCATCATGACGTTCTTCGTTTTGTCCTTGATGCTGACGTTGAACATCTGCCTTGAAGCCACCTTCACGATGTATGATATGTCGCTGCAGTTGTAGCCTTCGGTCATGTTGGCCAGTTTCTGGTAGTCGATGTCGGCAGCAGCAGGCAGTTTGGATAGTTCGAGTCTGAAGAGCGCCTCACGTGCTTTCTCGTCGGGCATTCCCACATAGATTCTCTCATCTATTCTTCCCGTTCTGAGTATGGACTGGTCAATGATGGTGGGTCGGTTGGTGGCTGCGATGACATAGATGCCTTTTTCCGCCGCATTGTTGAGTCGGCAAAGAAACTCGTTGACCTCTCCATTCTGGCCGTTCGACTCGTCTCGGTCGTCCCTCTTCGGCACCATGGCATCGAATTCGTCGAAGAAAGCGAGGCACGGTGCGTTTGCCTCCATCCTGTTGAAGTACTCTCCTATCTTCTGCTGCGTTCCGTGGACATAAATCGATGCAATGTCGTCGGGGGTGATTTTGTAGAAGGTGAGTCCTGTTTCCTCAGCCAGTTTCTCCACGAAGAAGGTCTTTCCGCATCCAGGCGGTCCGTAGAGCAAGACGCTTGGTGGTCGTAGTCCGAAGGCAGAGGCACATTCGGGATTCTCCAGCACGTTGATCATCGCCTCTCGAAACAAACGTTTCGTTTCCTCCATCCCCGCAACAGCGTCGAAGCCATATTTGGGTTCTGTGTCCATCGGTTGCTCCACTTTCGGTTCATCGCCTTTTGAGCCACCCTGTCGTGTGAGTTTGCGTGAGAGTTTTTTGCTTTCAGCTTTCGTGCGTCGGTTGGATGCCAAATTCTGGAACATATCCTTCTCTCGATCTCTTTCTGGTTTCATGCTAAGCTCCTTTCTTTTTTAGGGTGATTGAGGTGGTGTTCATACCTGTATTTCATCATTATCATTCATGCTCATCGCTTCGGTATGATTGTTATCTCGACTTTCTGATGCAAAGATAATGCATCGCAGACTCATCAGCAAGTATTTCACGATGTTTTTACGCTACCTGTGTTTTTTTCATCTACAATCATGATAGCGTTCGGAATATTGTTCGGCTGGGATGCAGAAAATCATAATGGGTGGCAATTCGGAAAGAGGGTGTTGTGCGGCAGGAATTCCGCACCTCCTACTATAGTGTCCCTACAGGGGCTTGGTGCAGAGCAAATCTACAGAGGCAGGTTCGCCCGCAGGTTTGCTGTAGATGCCCCATCTTATCTCGGTCGGGGCTAAATCTTGAAAAAACTGGTTGACGCTATGCATGTCGTCCATCATCAAAGGCTTATCCTCTGGGAAGCCCAGTTGCAGCAAGACACGATCGTATTTGCTCACAATGTCCGTCTTCTGCATTTCCGAGAAGAATGCTTTGAGGAAGGTCTGGTTGTCCTCATCCGTATCGTTCACAGCTTGGTAGATCACGCCTTTCCTGTCTTTTATTGCCAATCTCACATCGTTGAAGTCGAGGTTGACGAATCCTATAGGATGGATCATCATGTCGGCGATTTCCGACAACTGCTGTTCTGTGGCTTTTCTTTCTGTCAGTTTCATGTTCGTAAAAATAGATTAATGTTTGTATTAGGTGAGGGCGCCACTGCGAGGACTCTGTTCGACAGGATGTTTGAAATATTGTTCGGCAGGAATGCCGAACCTCCTACTTTGCGTCGCTACTCCTATGGGGGCTTTAGGAGGTGCGGCATTCCTGCCGCACTATAGCATCTGGAATGATGTTCACAAAAATGTTCGGCAGGAATGCCGAACCTCCTACTATGCGGACGCGACACGTCGCGTCCCTACGTCTTCCTAAGTACGAGTCAATCGCTACGTGGCGGTTGCAAAGTAAGTAAAAACTATCTGTACCTGCAAACTTACGGACTGAAAAGAAAGACAATCCGCAAATTTGTAGGTACAGAAGAGGGGGTAAGGCGACTGTCACTTCTTGGCGTTCTGACGGAAATCGATCAGCGTCTGTATCACCTGTTCATCGGAGTCGGTGATACTGAGCAGCAGGTTCTTGTACTTACCCATTGTGATGAGCTGCTGCAGGAATGGATAGACTGGCATCTCTTCGGTCCAGAATCGTGTACCGAGGAAGATCATGGGTGAAGAGAGTTCAAAACTGAGATAGTGGTTTTGCACAGCCTCTTGGAACACCTCCTGCATGGTGCCAGCGCTGCCTGGTGTGTAGATGATTCCTCCGTAGGCAATGGTGAGGATGGTGTCCTCACGGATGCTGTTGTCGAAGAACTTGGCGATGTCGGTGGCGAAGGGTGTGGAGGGCTCATGCCCGTAGAGCCATGTGGGAATGCCGAGGCTACGGTATTGCTGTTGTGGGAAACGCCGCATCACCTCCAGAGCGGTGGTGATCCATCCTTCGTCCTTGAATGTGGGTGCGGGCTGAACGATTTGGATGGCCTCATCCACCTCTTCCATGGTTCTTCCTGCCATCCAAGCCCCCATGTGTGTGGCTTCCATGGCTCCTGGTCCTCCACCTGTGATCATGAGCGAACCCAGTTCGGTGAGTCGTTTGCTCAGCAGCACGATTTCCTTGAAAGTGGCATCGTCGCGTCGTAGCTGGTGTCCTCCCATCACACCGACGACGGTCAGCGGGTCGATCTTATCGAGGTAGTCGTCCATGGCCTTGCCAATGGCGAAGTCGTGGAGCGCGCGTGCCAGTTGTTCCTCTTCTCTTTTTGCATGTTTTCCATTGTCGATGTAGTGGTGGTAGACTCTTTGGTCGTAGCAGTTCTCCACAGGCGATTTGGGGTCGGTCTGCAGTGTGTCGTATAGGATAGAGGCATTGTAGAGCGACTGTGGCGTCACGTCGAATGGCACCTGCCTCAGATAATCCATAGATTTCTCCAGAACGTGGTAATCAGGAATGGTAATCATAAGCGATGATTTTTTAGGTTAGTATGCAAATATAGTGTTTTTTTTCGATTCCATGGCTATTGGCTGCATTTTTTTCGATATATCCATTACTGTTGCTATCAAGGACGCTTCGCCCCCAGTGACCAAAAGAAGACACTTTATCCCAAATCGGTCATTAGAGTTATTTTTTTCATGAATTAAAGAAACGCAAGTTCGACAGAGTCAATTATCGAATTATTCTTTCAATTCTTTCGACCGCCCTGCGGTCGTCATCATTACAAATGAAAAATTCTTAAATTCTCTAATTCGGGAAATCATCATTCACAAGACGCGTCTTCCAGACGCGTCGCAGGCAGGGATGCCTGCGTACCCACCGAGTCCTGCTTTACCTCTTCATATAGATGTCGAGGGTGCCACCCTGGGTGAGGTCGGTGTGACGGAGGGTGAAGTCGCTGACCGGTTTGCCGTTGAAGACGACCTTCGAGACGTAGATGGCTTTGTCGGAATTGCCATGAGTGCGGATGACGAGCGCCTTGCCGCCATCAAGATGAACAGTGGCTTCCTTGACGATGGGCGAGCCGATGATGTAGCGTCCTCCACAAGGTTCTACCTGATAGAAGCCGAGCGCCGACAGAATATACCACGCCGACATCTGACCGACGTCCTCGTTGCCGCAAAGTCCTGCTGGTTGGTCGGTATAAAGTTCGTTCATGATGCGTCGCACAAGCCGAGCCGTCTTTTTCGGACTGCCAATCATGGAGTAGATATAAGCAATGTGGTGACTGGGTTCGTTGCCGTGGGCATACTGACCAATCAGTCCAGTGATGTCGGGATTGGCCTCGGCATTGAGTTCGCTTGATGCTGTGAAGAGCGAGTCGAGCCTTTCCTCGAAGGCCTTCCGTCCTCCCAGTGTCTGCACCAGTCCAGGAATGTCGTGCGGAACGAGCCATGTGTATTGCCAGGGGTTGCCTTCCGTGTATTCCGACGTCTGGTGGGCTGGATTGAAATCCGTGATGTCCTTGAATTGGCCATGGCTGTCGAGCGCGCGCATGCAGCGCACCCTCGGGTCGAAGAGCCGTCGGTAGCCTTGGCTACGGGTCGTGAAGTATTCGGCCAACTGGCCGACCGTCATCTTGTTCACTTGCGTTTCCTTCAATGCCCACGCCATGCCCTTAGGTAGGTCGAACAATTGCAGCTGTCCGAGGTTGGGATAGAGTGCCATCAACTGAAGGTCGCCCCTCCCCTCCTCCATAGCTTTGCGCAACGCCTGAGCAGCACTCCAGTCGGCGAGATAATACTCCAGCGACTTTGCCAGCGACTCCCCTTCCTTATCGTGGGGAAGGTAGCCGTAGGTGCGCAGCGACCCCAAGCCCCGTTCGTCCATGAGCAGCGACGAGACCATGGCCTGCAGGGCCAGTGTCTTGTCGTTGTCGCTGATATAGCCCTTGAGGTAAAGGTCTGCCAGCACTGGCACGGCAGGACACCCCACCATGCAGTTGGTCTCCTGCGACATGAGGTGCCAGACGGGCAGTTTGCCCTGGGTGCGGAAGATACGTAGATAAGTGTTGGCTATAGCGGGCATCATCTCGGGCATGATGATGGTAGAGAGCGGTGCGGCTGCTCGGTAGGTGTCCCAGAGGCTGAGTGTGGTGAGGTTGGTGCCTCCCTGTTCTCCGTCGGCAGCCCGATAGACTCGGTTATCACTTCCCCTCCAGTCGCCGTTGACGTCATCCCAAGTCTGTGGTGCCACCATGAAATGAAAGATGGCAGTGTAGAAGATGGTGCGGTCGCGTTCGTTGATGAACGAGGCCTCCACCCTACCCAACTGTTCGTTCCATGCCTTGTCCGCCAGTTCCCGCTGGGCCTCGAAATTCCACCCAGCTCCGTCCTCTGCATCCATGTTGAGCAGCGCATTGATTTCGGAAGTAGGACTGAGTGCCACCCTCACCAACAAAGGGTCGTTGGAAGGTTCGAACCGCAGTTCGTGAATCTGTTCCACGGTCTTCACGTCCTTGAGTGCGGGTCGGTTGAAGCGTATGGCGAAGTAGAGATGCTGTTGGTTGGCCCATCCATGTGAGATGCGGTAGCCAACGAAGGTGCAGTCGTCAAGACGGGTGAGTCTGGACTGGAGCACATGGTCGCCCACCCCGTTGTTGAGGTCGATGACGAGTCGTTGGTCCTGTGCCTTGGGATAGGTGAAACGGTAAAGAGCCGTGCGCTGGGTGGCAGTGATCTCGGTGCGGATGCCGAATCGCTGGAGCATCACACTGTAGTAACCTGGACGTGCCGTTTCATCGTCGTGGCTGTAGTTGCTTGCCAGTCCGTCTCTGGTGAGCGTCACGTCGCCCTGTGTGGGCATCAACGCCACATCGCCCAAGTCGGAGCAACCTGTTCCGCTGAGATGGGTCTGAGCGAAACCCACGATGGAGTTGCCACTGTAGTGGTAGCCAGAGCACCAGTCCCAGCCAGAGTTCTGTTGAGTTGGTCCGGCATCGACCATACCGAAAGGCACATTGGCACCGAGGAAGACGTGACCGTGGTCGCCAGTGCCAATCATGGGGTTGACATACTGAGTGTATTGTGCCTGTGTGTGCATACTGCCACAGAGCAGCATGGCTATAAGTGATAAGGTGTTGCGCATAATAGTGATGGATTCGGAGTGTGAGTGGCTTGTCGAGGATTTCGAGGATTCTACTGATTCTCGTTTCATCCACAAAGATATATCATTTCCACAACATTGAGAAAAATCTGGCTCGAAAAATGGCCTGCACAGCCACAATATAACGAACGGACTCCATTGACTGTTGCTGAAGCGACATGCTGGGGGCGGGTCATAACGGACGCGGCGTGTCGCGTCCATACAAAAAACTATGCTTATGTGAGGCGCCAGACGACTTTAGACCCTAACCCCTAGCCTTGAGTTTGAACATCATTGCAACGCTTTTTTTCGTATTTTTCATGTATATTGCAAAAAAAAACGTAACTTTGTCGAAAACAATCTTGATATGGAGCGATTTTTTCAACACGGCAAACATCATGGTGTGGGGCATGTAAGCCTAACATGCACCGCTATTCGCTGGAAAAAAGGCAACTTCTTCAAATTTTCCTAAATAATTTTCCTATAATTTTGAGCGTAGCGACCCCAAAAGTGTTTGGCTGAATAGTTACGGAAATAATGCAATAGAATAAAAAAAATAATTACCTCATGAACAAAAACACAACACTCACGGCTCTGGCACTGCTGTGCGCCATGGGCCTGCAAGCACAGAAACACAGCGTGACCAGTCCCGACCAGCAACTGGTGGTCGATGTAGAACTCACAGGTGGAAAAGCCACCTACTCAGTGACATACGCTGGCAAGCAGATGCTGGAAGCATCGCCGTTAGGACTACAGACCAATATCGGCGACTATAGCCAAGGACTCAGTCTGGTGGAGACGAAGAACTCCACCATCGACCGCCACTACACCCTCGACCGCTCCAAGCAGAGCCAGATAGATTACAAGGCCAACACCCTGACACTGACCCTCCAGAACGCCCAACGGCAGAAGATGGAGGTGGAATTCCGTGTGAGCGACAACGATGTGGCCTTCCGCTATATGGTTGACCACCTGCGCGAGACGGGAAGCCTCAGAGTGATGGAGGAAAAGACGGGCTTTGACTTCCCTGCACAGACCACCACCTTCCTCACACCTCAGAGCGACGCCATGATTGGCTGGAAACGCACAAAACCCAGCTACGAGGAAGAATACAAACTCGACGCTCCCATGAGCCAGCGGTCGCAGTACGGCCACGGCTTCACCTTCCCTTGCCTCTTCAAGGTGGGTGCCGACGGGTGGGTGCTGATCAGCGAGACTGGCGTTGACAGCCGCTACTGCGCAAGCCACCTCAGCGACGCATCAGCCGACGGACTCTACGCCATTGCATTCCCGATGGCAGAGGAAAACAACGGCAACGGAAGCGTGGAACCAGCATTCGCTCTGCCAGGACACACCCCTTGGCGCACCATCACCGTGGGCAGTTCGCTCAAACCCATCGTCGAGACCACCATCCCCTGGGACAACCTCGAACCCCTTTACGAACCCTCCATCAGCTACAAATACGGACGAGGCACTTGGAGCTGGATTGTCTGGCAAGACAACAGCATCAACTACGACGACCAAGTGAAATACATCGACCTGGCCAACGCCATGGGCTACGACTTCGTGCTGATCGACAACTGGTGGGACACCAACATCGGACGTGAAGGCATGGAACGACTGGCCAAGTACGCCCACAGCAAGAACGTGAGCCCGTTCGTCTGGTACAGCTCAAGTGGCTACTGGAACGACATCGTGCAGGGACCCATCAACCGAATGGACAACCCCATCACCCGCAAGCAGGAGATGAAGTGGCTCAAGAGCATCGGTGCCAAAGGCATCAAGGTGGATTTCTTCGGAGGCGACAAGCAGGAGACGATGCGCCTGTACGAGCAGATCCTCAGCGACGCCAACGACTACGGACTGATGGTCATCTTCCACGGCTGCACCCTACCCCGCGGCTGGGAGGTGCTCTACCCCAACTATGTGGGCAGCGAGGCTGTGCTGGCCAGTGAGAACATCTACTTCCAGCAGCACTTCTGCGACGAGGAGGCAGTCAACGCCTGCACGCATCCCTTCATCCGCAATACGGTGGGTTGCATGGAGTTCGGCGGATGCTTCATGAACCGCCGTTTGAGTCGCGACAACAAGGGAGGCAACACCCGACGCACCACCGACGCTTTCCAACTGGCCACCACTGTGCTCTTCCAGAACCCCATCCAGAACTTCGCACTCACACCCAACAACCTCGAAGACGCTCCTGCCATCTGCATGGACTTCCTCCGCAAGGTGCCTACCACATGGGATGAAACTCTGTTTATCGACGGATATCCAGGAAAATCCATCGTGATGGCGCGCCGCCATGGCCAGCAATGGTACATCGCAGGTGTCACTGCATCGAAGGAGGCAGAGACCTTTGAGCTCTCGCTGCCGATGCTCTCCAAGGGTGATGTGGTGACCGTCTATAGCGACGCCAAAGACCGCGAACCCCAGAAGAAAGAGATGAAAATCTCCAATCCCAAGAAGGTGAAAATCACCACCCAAGGCGATGGAGGTTTCGTCATCGTGAACAACCCCGCCATTCATCAATGAGCAGTGTGCCCCGCCATTCCATCAATGAGCAGTGTGCCCCGCCATTCATCAATGAGCAGTGTGCCCGCCATTCATCAATGAGCAGTGTGCCCCGCCATTCATCAATGAGCAGTGTGCCCCGCCATTCCATGGCGGGGGAAGCAAAAAAATCCCCACAACAATGAACGCAAATCTAAAATCCATTCTGCTTTCGCTCGCAAAGTACTTCGTAGCCGCGCTTCAGGGGCAGAAAGCGGAAATCAACCAACAACAAAACATGCAACAGAACACCAATCCAACCACATGGCGATATGGCGACCACACCTACACCATGAAGGGCGACCTGACTTGCGACAGCTACAACAGGGAAGCCACTGGAACTGTGACCTTCACACATATCCCAGCCAACTACCAAGAGTTTGAGGCACTCTACAATGAATTCCTCGGAAAGACACCTCATGGCACTACCGCCATGATGACCATGGCCATGGAGATGTATGGGCGCGACCGTGAGGAAGGCCTTCGCTGCATCCAGCTCATCAACTGGCCCTCGAACGTCAATTCCGTGGTCTCTATCCTCAAGGACAAATACGGCACATCGCAGTACGCTCCCACCAACGACAGCTATTCCCAACGCTACCTGCCAGCAGCCGTGCTGAAAGGGGCAAGACCCGAGAACGCCTACACACCCGATCGCCCCTACACCATAGAGATGAAAGCCAGCGTGAACCAACACCAGCAGATGCAGTTCATGGGTTCAGGATGCGTGATGTACATCTATGTCATGGGCGGTGGTTGGGACACCCACCAACGAAGTGTGGAGATCATCAAGCAGCCCGGCAATCAGCTGCATCAGGTCTTCAACTGCCCCAGCCTCTACACGCAGTGCAAGACCATCCACGGCCAATGGCCCGGTTTGCAATAACTCCCAATCGGCACCCCCAGGACCCTGAAAGGCTCCCCTCTTGGTAACCGTGGGTACGTAGGACCCTGAAAGGGTCCCCTCTTGATAGCCCTGGGTACACCGAGCGCAGCGAGGTGCACCCACGGACATTCGGAATACACAAAAAACACAAAGTGGGGGCGGCAGAATTATTCTGCCGCCCCCACTTTTGCTATGGATCCACTTACTGGATGAGCACTTTCTTTCCCTTATGGATATAAATGCCTTTTTGGTTGGGAAGTCCTTCATACCTGATTCCCTGCAGGTTGTAGTAGGCATCGTCGTTGATGTCCTGACGCAGGGAGTAGATACCCGTGGTAGGCACCACATGAATGACGAAACTCTGGTAGGCGTTGCCAGGGAAGAGTGAATTGCCCGATCCCCTGAGCACAATCTCGTAGTCACCTTCCACCTCGGGCTTACCTTTCACCGTCACCAGTCGGTTGACATAGTCGCGTTTGAACTCAAAGGCACTGTCGATGCCCTTGGTATTGCCCGTCGGGGTGAAAGTAGAATCCACATTCACCGACGAGCAGTTGCGGTACATGAAGACCACGGGCTTGATGCTGTCGCCCAGTTCCACGGTCTGCTCCAGCGCAAACTCATCCATGGGGTCGAAGCGGGTGCGGAACATATCGGGCAGATAGTATCCGAGATGTGGTGGCTGGTTGTAGGCACAGTTCTGCCAGGCAATAGCCATGCGGTAGGTGTGGTCGTGCATGAGTGTGGGCACGCGGTATTCGGTGGCCACGTTCGACGAGAAGATGTTGATGGTGGTTCCGTCGCTCGAATTCCAGAGGATGATTTCCTCCCTCCAATCGCCGAAGATGTCGGCAAGCAAGTTGGGTGTGGATTTCGTGCCGTTGCAGGTGCTGGAACTGTTGTAGTCGTAGGGGTTCTTGCCCTTGATGTAGAGTCGGCTTGTTCCGTTGCCTTTCCACTTGTCTATCTTGCCACCGTCAAAGAGTTCGTCTTGAAGGTCTTCATCCCAATAGACGCGGAAGTTGACGGAGGTCTGCCCCGACGATACCACCTTACCTGTGGTGGCGCTGCGCTGGCTTCTCTCGTCGGAAGAGCAGAAGAAATAACCATAGTGGTCGGAAGCGAGTTGGGCGGCTATGCCACGACCGTTATCGACTCCACTGTTTCCCCCTTTGAAGAGCACCTCACCCGTGGCGGCATCGTGCACGTCCCATGAGTAGGTGCCTTTGTCTTCATGGACTTGGAAGAGTTCGAGTCCTGGTCGTTCGGGATTGAGGTCGCCAAGGTGCATGGCGTCGCCATGACCGAATCCTACGGCATAGAGCAACTTGCCATCGTCATCGACTGCAGCCGATCCATAGATGATCTCGTCCTTCCCGTCGCCATCCACGTCGGCCACCGACAAGTTGTGGTTGCCGTTGCCGTAGAGTGTGTTCGAGCCTCCGCCCGATGTGGCTTTGGCTGGAGTGTAACTTCTTGTCGTTCCTGCTGTGCTTGTTCTGTAATCGACCACACTATACGTGGTTCGGGAAGCAGATTTGTGGAGCCACCTTTGTTTCAGTTGTTTCCCGTCGAAATCAACAGCCCATAGGTAAGCGTAGGTGTAGTAACCACGTCCGAAAACACCCGAGTGCTGCCCTTGGGGACCGTCCAGGGCGGCAACGCAAGCCAAGTAGCGCTCGCCGCGGTTGCCATAGTTGCCCTTGTCGTTCTTGCCGCTTCGGTCGTCCCAGTTGAATGTACCTTCTGCCTCACTCAGGCCTGATGATGCATTGCGCGTGGGATTGTAGGCGATGGTGTGGATGGCCTTGCCTGTCTGGCCGTCGAACACGGTGAGATACTCATGTCCGCCATTGATGCGTCCACCACTCACCACCCAACTCTTGGTGTTGCTTGCTGCCTTGATTTTGGAATCGGTTGCGGCCTGGTTGACATACTCTCCTGCACCGTCCTTGCTTCCAGGCGCGGTCTTGCACATCATCTCGGCATGTCCGTCGCCATCGAAGTCATAGACCAGGAACTGGGTGTAGTGGGCTCCGGCGCGGATGTTACGTCCGAGATCCACACGCCAAAGGAAGGTGCCGTCGAGGCGGTAGCAGTCGATGAACACATTGCCAGTGATTCCACCCTGTGAGTTGTCCTTTGCGTTAGAGGGATCCCACTTGACGAAAAGCTCATACTGCCCGTCGCCATCCACATCGCCTACACTCATGTCGTTGGGCGAATAGGTGTAGGCAGCGCCTTCGAGGGTGCCGCCGGCAGGGCGGTTGAGTTTCAGGGGTTGATAGACTTGTTTCCAGGGCTCCACCGCATCGGTGGTATCCACTGGCTCACCGTCAATCTTGGTCACGACTTGGTACTTGTTGCTGGCTTTGCCGCTGGCATGGTTGTAGCAGGTGCACTTGCTGATGTTCCTGCCCACCACCAGTCCGTTGGAAAGCACGTCGAAAGTGGTGTGGACATCGTCGTCGGTGCCGAGAAAGCGCCAGCTGACGAACATACCCGAGGTCTGCGAGGGCAGTACAACCAATCCTCGGTCAAGGTGCTCCATCTGCTCGACAGGCGTTACTTGACCTTGCATGGTAAAAGAATACGCAGCCAAGGCTGCTGTCATAAATGTAGTTTTTATCCTCATAAATAAACAGTTAAGTTAGTAGCAATATGATTATTGACTGGTTGACATCCTTAGTGGATAAAAATCAGTCAGTCACAATCATCCTTTATCCGACAAATTTACGACTTTCCTATCAGATAGCCAAACTTTTCTTTTACAAATGCACGCATTCCCCATCGGGTTCGCGTGGATGTATTGAACTTTAGCAAATGCGCCGCATGGCAGAATGCCGTTAGGCATGAGAGCTAGTAGCCAGCCATACAGCTACCCCGTAGGGGTTGCGCAATGGCTGGAATTCGAAGGGCGAAGGAAAAAGTCTGCCGTAGGTAGATCGACATCCATTGCTATGCCTGTCGCATACCTGCGGCGCATTTGCTAAAGTTGAGTTTCCCGTAATTTTGAATCAAATTTTCGTTAATTTTGAGCGAAGCGACCATCAACGACTGAATGGCTGAGTAATGACATGGATTCCAATGTTTTTCTATGCCATCCGCAACTTTTATAAAAATCTTCATTTCATTCAGCTCATAAATCCAATTTTTTATCTAAATTTGTAAATTAAATAGGAGGTGCGGCATTCCTGCCGTACAACAACCTCCAACCGTCACATAGGAGGTGCGGCATTCCTGCCGCACAACAACGTTTGACAGAAATGCCGAACCACCTATAACAGTTAGATAAACAGACTTTGGATGAAGTAAAAACAGGTCATATTATGGGTACATACATCAACATCGGAAACGCTGGGTTCCAGCGCATTCGCAGAAGCGAGTATATCGATAAATCGGGGCTGATAGCCGTGGTCAACAAAACGCTTTTCACGAGACAATGCTTCAGTTGCGTGACTCGCTGCAGACGCTTCGGCAAGTCGATGGCAGCCAAGATGCTATGCGCTTACTACGACCATTCCTGCGACTCACGCTCGCTGTTTGCAGACTTGGCGATAGCCAAGGATCCATCGTTCGAGGAGCATTTGAACAAATACCCTGTGATTTACCTTGACATGACCAGTTTCGTCACCCGTTTCAGCGATAAGGACATCGTGGCAGAGATTGACGCGACCTTGAAAGCTGATGTGCTGAAAGCGTATCCAGATGTGAAGGTCGAGGATAAGAACGACCTCATGGAGTGCCTCGTCCAAATCATGGAAGCCACAGACGACCAGTTCGTCTTCATCATCGACGAGTGGGACGCCATCTGCCGTGAGTTCAAGGCTGGAACCCAGGCCATGGACAACTACGTCAACTGGCTACGACGCATGTTCAAGGAGGTGAATGCCAGCAGGGTGTTCGCCGGCGTATATATGACGGGTATCCTGCCCATCAAGAAATACAAGACGGAATCGGCGCTCAACAACTTCATAGAATACTCCATGGTGGATCCTGGCGATATGGCGGGGTTCTTTGGCTTCACCTATGATGAAGTAAAAGCACTGACTCAAAAGCATGGTGCAGATTTTGAAGAATTGGTGAAATGGTACGAAGGCTACCAAATAGGCGATGAGCCATCGATGTTCAACCCTAATTCGGTGATGCAAGCTATCAGTAAGAAAAAGTGCCGTAGCTACTGGGCCTCTACGGGTGCCTTCGATGCTGTGGCAAACTATATCCAGATGAACTACGAGGGACTGAAGGACGACATCATCAAGATGCTGGCTGGAGGACGCTGCTTTGTCAATCCAACGGGCTTCCAGAACGACATGTCCATCGTCCGTTCGAAAGACGACGTGCTGACGGTGCTCATCCACTTGGGATACCTCAGTTACGACTGGAACGAGAGCGAGTGCTACATCCCCAACCGAGAGGTAAGTGGCGAGATGGTCAATGCCGTCAAAATGAACAACTGGACCCACGTGGTGAATGCCATAGAGGAGTCGAGGCAACTACTCCAATCCACCTTGGCCGGCAATGCTGAAGCAGTGGCTCAGGCTATCGATGCTGCCCACGATGAGCACACCAGCATCCTCTCCTACAACGACGAGAACTCGCTGGCTTGTGTGCTATCCATCGCCTACTACTATGCTGCCAACGACTACATTATCCATCGAGAGCTGGCAACGGGTAAAGGCTATGCAGACTTGGTGCTTATCCCACGCAAGAATGTGGATAAGCCAGCACTGGTCATCGAACTGAAGTACAACAAGGATGCGGACAGTGCCATCAGCCAGATCAAGCGCAAGCAATACCCCGACAAAGTGCGGCAATACACCAGCAACCTGCTGCTCGTGGGCATCAACTACGACAAGCAACAGAAGACCCACGAATGCCATATCGAAAAGTATGAGTCATCCTAAGGCGCATATTCCACCCTCTTCGCTGATTTTTTCCGATAAGTTGCTATTTAATAATGATAAATTCGTAATTTTGCAGAATATTAGGAGACAACAACGACCTGCTGACAAATAGGAGGTGCGGCATTCCTGCCGCACAACAACAACCAGCTGACGAATAGGAGGTGCGGCATTCCTGCCGCACAACATCAACCAGCTGGCGAATAGGAGGTGCGGCATTCCTGCCGCACAACAACCACCAGTTGGCGAATAGGAGG
>CAMOWU010000080.1 GCA_946628545.1 uncultured Bacteroides sp.
AATTAAAAACAACCAAGATAGCACTAAATAATCCTAATGACCGATTTGGGTTAAAAGGCATCCAACTTTTTGATCGCAAAAACGAGACTAAGGCTACGTTACCAGTTCCTTTGCATCTTGACCTGATGATTGAATATGCAAAACGATTGTCTCAACCTTTTCCGTTTGTCAGAGTGGACTTCTATGAGACCGATGGAAAACTGTTTTTTGCAGAACTGACATTCTCGCCATCTTCAAACATCTTATTCAACTATAATGAGAATTTCATTAACAGAATGGGAAGAGAATTGATGTTGCCTAATAAAATCAAACATTACAAAAAATAGCATTTAGCTTTATTCTTTATATTTTTCTCCTAATATAACCTAAGTATTCATTTACCTTCATACTTGCTGTACGTAGAGTCACAAGCCGTATTCGACTATTATAAGTTATACGACAAGCTGAAATAGCGATCCTATTCACGTTTCAGCAAGTAAAACATCTTTCCTTCGCCATTTCCATCTTTATAGAACAAGCTTCTCATACTGTCCACCACACAATATCCGGGAAGGGAATCAATAGGGTTGTCCATGATCACAAAATCGACAAGCTTTTCTCTGACTACTCTTTCTTGATCATCATGTTTGCCTGGGGCATCAATGTTGAAATCACAATAAAACCTGTTGGAAGGAAGTATGCCCGTCACAGCGAAAAGGCCTTGATCTTGACAGTGGTAATTCATCAAAGTGGCATCTTTTTCCTTTTCTTTCAAAATAGTTTCAGAGAAACGGTACTGAACGTAATCTTCCTTCCTTAGGGAGGTGAATTGTAGGTTATCGCTACCAAAAATCATCATACAAGCACCGACGCCCGTCAGAGCATATCGGACGATTCTATTCGAAAGCCATGGAGAAAGGAGAGTTCTTGAATCAAGAGTGATATGAGTGAGAGGAACAACACTCATCGGGACAAAAACAGCGAGTATGAAAGGATAATAGACAAAAACCACTGGTCTGACTACAACAATGATCACCATCGTCAAAACCGACAACGTCATCAAGAGAAAACAACGCTTGCTCACCTTCAACAAGCCACAAAGACCGAGTATCGTCATGACAAACAGCACTGTGTTGTCTGAAATGCAGCCGACCAAATTGTTCCATAGATTTTCCAAGAAACACTGATTGCCATCCATTTGAACACCACCTGGATGATCATTGATATACAGCATCAGATTGTCACCGAAATACACCTTCAACAAATCTGGCAAAGCACCTGCGATGGCATAAAACAAGATAATGGGAACAGTGACAGCCAACAATCCCAAGAATGCATATTTACAAAGCAATATAAAATGATTCAGGCAACCACGACGCATCATGTCGAACATCAAGAATGCAAACCACGGCAGATAGAAGACCATGAGATTGAACTTGGTCCACAACACCACACCAACACAGACTCCGATGGCTACTCCTGAGGACTTGGAAAAAGGCTGACCAGAGAGTATATAGCGAAACGCCACGTATAAAGAATAAGCCATGAAAGGCAAAAACATCTCTTCAGCACTGTCACCTCTATAATAACATTTCAATGCGTAAACACCCCCACACACCACCGGAAACCAAGGATCAAGGGGCTTGTTGGTGAAAAGGCGGATGGTTTTCCTACTATAATAAAAGAAGAAGAAAGCGAAAGGAATAAGCAGAAAATACACTCCAGTAAACGATCGGTACGAAAAGAGTGTGGCCAATGAGTGAAGAGCGTATATCAACGGACCTTTATGCTCATAAAGATCACGGTATGGCAACAGACCACTCCATAGCGACTTGCCGACTGTGTGATAGCAACCTGGTGACACCCATGGATTGGTGTAATACAAAAATGAGCACATGTTGCACAGCGTGATCACCAGCACAGCCATCAAAAGACAAATCACAATGTCGCTTTTACGAAAGGGGTTGGAAGTCGAAGACGCTTTGCTGACATTTGGGGGTGTAGGGCTTTGCGACAATGGCTCAATGAACTCCGCTATCAGACTGGATATGAAAAAAGAACCGAGAAAAGCCAGAATCAATCCAGCAATGATGGCAAACGAGAATGACTGTTCAGGAAAAGCGGGCAACAGGACACTGAAGTTATACTTCCATTTAACGCCAAACTTATATACACCGAGGGCAAAAGCAAGGACACAGAAAAACTGACTGCTCTTCGTCAAGGACCACAGCGGACGCCAGCGCAAGGGGTACCTCATCACCAACAACATGAACATAGCATAGAGTGCCAGATGACGTTTCATGCCTAAAGTTGGTACAATCAGGAGCATAACGCATAACGATGAAAAGAATAACGCTATGCTTTCTCCCCTTTTCCTTTCTTTCGTCGCAACGGTTCTCATTTTCATCTTTAATTAGGCAACAGGATCTTTTCACCCAGACTTTTCTGCAATTCTTCACTCTGATTATCGATTCTTCCACACGACCAAGTGAATGTCAACTCCCCAAAGTAGATCTTTCCATCAATGTTGTACAGGTCAACCCTCACTTGATGAAAGCCTTTTGAGAGTGTCTCCGCCATCTCTATCATCTGATTAAGGTTTTCGGGACGAGGAATAGGCCTGAAGTCTTGATGTCTATATTTCTCCGACAAATAATCCAAACGTTGTTCCCAAGGATCAAGTGAATAATATTCGCAGACATGCTTATTTTGTTGGATATTCCTGTTATAGCAAATCAACATCAGGTACGCTTTTCCCTCTATACAGAGAATCTTGTAATCTATGGGTGCGGCGCCTATTTCGCCATCTTTTGAGGAATGTGGCAACAATTCCACAGCTATAATACGATGAGGGATCTTCGTGTAGTGAGGCTCGACGGTCTCATATCCATGTGTGAGTTTCATACGCCATCGTAAATGCTTCACCAGTGATTCTTTGTCAATCTTAGATTTGTCTTCAACGAGAACTGTGGAAGCATAATCGTGGGTGCATTTAATGGCGAAACTGTCGGGAAGGGCATCAAAGTCTATATCATCAACACTGTCCCACAACCCGTATTCCTGGAGCAATGTGTCTTGATAACCACAAGCTTCTACATATTTCCTCACTTCATGCTTGTCGGCATATTTTGTCCATAGAGAGGTGTCGGAAAAAGCTTCAAGCCATTGTATCTTTTCATTGAAGGTGCGAGGATGACGCCAATCCAACTTCCTACCCATGTCAAGTCTCCATTTCAATTCCAAAGCGCGCTTTTTGTCCGTATCAACCAAATGATCCCATTTTCCACGATAATGATACCACCAATATGACATCATATCGTAAACCTTGACAGGATGTAATAAATCTCCAACTTGAAAGTGTAACAATTCAAACATAACGTAACAGATTGATGATCGTCATCATGCCTTTCTCCAACAAAAAGCCTTCAATCAAGAATCAGATACTCTACCTGATTTGCTTCATAACTATGAATTTTACGCAAAATTAAATGTTTTTTTTGAATCACCAAAGACGCTTATTCATTATTTTCACGATTTTATTCTGTTTTTTATAAAAACAACTGTATTCGTAAAAAAAGTGTTCATCGATTATTGCAGAATGATGATATGACATGGAATATCTGAAAAATTTTTGTCTTAATATTTGGGCATTGGTATAAAATGCGCTAAATTTGTACGGCTTTTTCAAAAAGCACACAATTATTAAGAGTAAAAAGATCATATTCCAACAGTTTAATATCAAACATCACAACAGCGGTCGTGCATTCATCGTTCCCTGACAGTGGTGACCTGCAGACTGCATCTATCAATAAGTATGAGCAACCAAAAGGTAAGAATAAAAGACATCGCCGAAAGGGCCGGACTATCCGTCGGCACGGTTGACCGCGTGATTCATGGACGCACCAACGTGTCGAAGTCAAGTTATGAGATTGTCAAGAAAGTGTTGGCTGAGATGAACTACGAGCCCAACTACGTAGCAAGCGCTCTGGCCAGCAACAAAACCTACAATTTCTCCGCCCTGCTACCTATGCACGAGAAAGACAGCTACTGGGCGAGAGTGGAGAAAGGACTTCGAAAAGGCGTGGAATTCTACAAGGACTTCAAAATAGAATTCAACATCTTCGAATACGACCCTTTCAACGACAACACATTCCGAGAGCAATGCGCGAAACTGCTGGACTCTGAACCTTTCGCAGTCATCATCGCACCCATCCTCAATGCTTCCATCATGAAGGAGTTTGTCTCCCAACTCAAAGACAAGGACATACCTTTCGGTCTGCTCGATTCCAACTGGCCCGAATTCGAACCGCTGTGCTTCTACGGACAGAACTCCATCAAGAGCGGTGAGTTCTCTGCCCGAGTGCTGCTCATGTCGGTGGGAGGACACCCCAAGGAACTATGTATCTTCAAGGTGATGGGTGAAGGACGCATCGCCACACGTCAGCAACTCGACCGCGAAGAGGGATTCAAAAACTACGTCAGGAACCACTGCCCAGACTGCAAGATCAAAGAACTCCAACTCTTCGCCTACGACAAGAAGGGCATGAAAGAATCGATGCGGGAATTCTTCACCGAAAACAAGAACATCGAATGTGGCATCACGTTCAACTCCACCATCTCCATCATCGCTGAATTCCTACACGAGAACATGCCCGACTACGACATACGTCTTCTGGGCTACGACACTGTGGGAAAGAACGTGGAATGCCTCAAAAACGGCACAGTGGATTTCATCGTCGCACAGCATGCAAAACGACAGGGATATAATTGCTTCCGCAACATGTTCAGCTCCAGTGTGCTCCATGCCGAACAGGAACGCGACCACTACGTGGCCATCGAACTGCTGATGAAAGAGAATGTGGATTTCTACGAAGACTAAGCCACACAAACTCCAGGCCATTAAAGACTGACAGCAACTATTCAGGCAAACTCTTTTGGGGTCGCTTCGCTCAAAATTAACAAAAATTTGATTCAAAATTCTAGAAAATAGAATACAAGGAGATTTTTTTCAAATTTTCCAGAATAATTTTCCTATAATTTTGAGCGAAGCGACCATCAACGACTGAATTGTTGAGTAGTTACAGACTGACACTATAAATCATAATACAATTTCAATATGAAAAAGAGAATGACAAAACTGATGCTTACCGCCATCCTCATCTGCTTCGGGAGCATCATGGTCAACGCTCAGACCATCGTCAAAGACAAGGAAGACGGCACTCCTGTGGCCTATGCGCATGTCTTCAACCAGAACTCAGAATACATCGGACAGACCGATGCTGAGGGCAAACTACCCGACGACCTGCATGGGGCTACCGCCATCTCTATCAGCCATGTGGCCTACCAACCCGAAAATGAACTCGACAACTACATGAAAACACATCAGATTCCTGCCATCACACCGGAAATCCAGCATTCCATCGAGGTCACTAAGGCTTTGGACAAGAAAAGAACAAAATAAGGAGAAATTCATTCTACTCCCTACCCCATCATCAAAAAAGCCACGGTCATGCAGATTGCATGACCGTGGCTTTTGTTTTAGCGGACGCGACACGTCGCTGTTTTTGGGAGTACACGACACATCGCTGTTTTAGCGGACGCGACACGTCGCGTCCCTACTATTTTGCCTTGACGGCTTTCGACTCGTTGTGCAGACGGTCGAGAGCGGAGACCATGTACGTATATCCAAAGGGATTCTCTCTGGAATCAAGGGTCAGCGAACAGGAACGGGTGATGGCCAGGATGTTCTCGGCATTGTTGGTGTCGTGCTTCTCGCCCTTGGCAAAACGATACACCACATAACCGGCGGCCTTGTCCATCTCCTTCTTTGCTTTAGGGGCTTTCCATTCGAGGGTCACCAAACCGTTCGACAACTTGACCCTGGGTTTCTTGGGCTTGCTGGGGGCCTTGGAGTCGATGAATCTCATTTCGGGCTGGAGGGCGGGATAACGGTGGTATTCCTTCTCAAGCACCGTACGGTAATTGCCGGGGTTGTTGACAACTGCCGCGGCATACCATTGGCAACTGCCCTTCACATTGGGAAGCGAACGCTGTATGTCGTATTTCGTGCGCATCTGATGCGAGTTGGGGTCGATGGGGTCGATACCCTTCACCGTCCGCTCCACATCCTGACCGATATACAGTGGACGCTTGCCGCAATAGTCGTTCCACCAGTTGCACAGCACCTCGTAGTCTGCCACCTTGGTACCAAGGTTCCAGTAAATCTGGGGAATGAGGTAATCCACCCAACCCTTGTCTTGCCATAGCACCACGTCGGCATAAAGGTCGTCGTAGTTCTGGGTGCCGTTAGTGGCACTTCCCTCCTTGCAGTTCTCACCTGTGGGAGAGTTGCGGTAGATGCCGAATGGAGAGATGCCGAACTTCACCCACGGACGTTCCCTGCGGATGAGTTGGTGGATGTCGCGGATGAGCATGTTCACGTTGTCGCGTCTCCAGTCGTTGATGTCGCTGAAACCACGTGGGTCGGCATCGTAGAAGGACTTGTCGGGCATGGGCATGCCGTTCTCAGGATAGGGATAGAAATAGTCGTCCATGTGCAGTCCGTCCACATCGTAGCGGGTGATGATGTCCTCTATGACCATGCAAGTGTACATGCGGTTGGACTCCAAGGCGGGATTGAAAATATAAAGGTCGCCATACTGGAAGTAGCGGTCGGGATGTTTCACACAATAGTGGTTGGGGGCCAGTTCCCTGGTGCCTTTGGTCTTGGCCCTGTAGGGATTGATCCAGGCGTGCAGTTCCATGCCACGGGCATGACACTGATCCACCATCCATGCCAGGGGATCCCAGCCATCGGAGGGGGCTACACCTTGCTGACCCGTCAGGTAGCGGCTCCAGGGCTCATAACTCGACTTGTAGAGCGCGTCGCCTTCTGCACGGACTTGGAAAAGGATGGCATTGATACCTGCCCCATGCAGCACGTCGAGCTGGGAGGAAAGCATCTGGCGCAACTCTGCCGGCGACTTCCCTAAATACTGGCCGTTGACACATTGTATCCATGCCCCGCGGAACTCGCGCTTGGGATGTGGATTGCCTTGGGCCTGCATCAAGGCGGACTCTGTGCATGATGACAGGTTGAACAAAAGAATAAAGAATGGCAAGAATAAATGAAGGGTGCGATTTCTCATATCGATGATGATTGTTTTGTTATCGAGAATGATGGAAGTCCACTTAAAGCACTGGTGTGAGCAGATTGCCAAACCAGCCTTTGAATTTCTGCATGAATGTGCGTTTCCGCCACCATCCTGGATGCATCTCCCTGGAGTTCTTCTTGTCTTCGTTGAACATGTCGAGCAGCTCACGGGTGATGTCTTGGTTCATGATGAGGGTGTTGACCTCATAGTCGCAACGAAGGCTGCGGCTGTCGAGATTCGACGACCCAACTGTGCAGAAAAGGCTGTCCACCATCATGGCTTTGGTGTGGTGGAAGCCACCGTCGAACATATAGAGTTTGGCTCCTCGCTTCATGAGGTTGTTGGCCACATAGTAGGATGCGTCTGGGGTCAGTGGTATATCGCTTCTTGAGGAGAGCATGATCTCCACATCCACTCCTCTGTCGATGGCGCGCTTGAGGGCTTTCCTGACACTGTGGGTCGGCACGAAGTAGGGATTGATCAGCACAATCTTATGCTTGGCGTTGTTGAGCATGGAGGTGTAAAGCCGCCTGATGGATTTGTTGGAGTAGTTGGGACATCGATCTACCACCGCCATGAGCATGTTCTCGGGCTGGCGAATAGGCTCAGGGAAATACTTGTCTTGGTAAAGCAGTTCTTTGGTGGCCTTGTACCACATGGCGCAGAAAATCTCATGCAGTTGGTTGACAGCTGGTCCTTCGATGTGCATGTGCATGTCGCGCCAGGCGCCCACCACTGGAGTACCGGTGATATAGTAGTCGGCTACGTTCATACCACCAGTGTAAGCGATGCGACCGTCGATGACCACAATCTTGCGGTGGTCGCGAGGAATGATGTGGTTGACCCATGGAAAACGTACGGGATCGAACTTCACCAGTTTGATACCCAGACTTTCAATGGAGTCGTGACGCTGGTTGCTGATGGGTTGGTTGTTGGAGAGGTTGCCAAAGGCATCATACATCGCACGGACCTCCACACCCTGACGGACTTTTTCTGCCAGGAGGTCGAAGAGCAGGTTGGCGATGGAGTCGTTGCGGAAATTGAAGTATTCCAGATGGATGAACGATTGGGCTTCTCTCACTGCCTTGAAGAGGTCCTCGAACTTGTCGTGACCACTCTTGAGCAGGCGGATGCTGTTGCCGTCGGTGAAAGTGAGGCCAGCGGCTCGCATTTCGCCGGCTACCAAGGAGTCGCTGCGCTGAGCGATGGGTTCCTGACTTGTCGGGGTGTTCAAACGGCTGCCGGTCTGAGCAATGGCCATAGTAGAAGTAGCTTGCAGAACGATCCACAACAGGGATAGATATATCTTTTTCATTTTACCTTGTTTTACCATATTATCTCTTGGCCCCCATGCTGAACGATGTACTGATTGGCGAGACTGAAGTGGTGGTTGCCGAAAAAGCCTCTGTAGGCTGATAAGGGGGATGGATGGGCTGAACGAAGCACGAGGTGACGGCTCTGGTCGATAAGCGGAGCCTTGCCCTGGGCGTATGATCCCCAAAGGATGAACACCACATGCTCTTTCTCTCTGTTGACGATGCTGATCACAGCATCTGTGAATTCTTCCCAACCACGTCGCTGATGCGAACCTGCCTGATGCTCGCGCACGGTGAGGGTGGCGTTGAGCAAAAGCACACCTTGCTGGGCCCAACGGGTGAGGTTGCCACTGGAGGGAACGGGGGTACCTCTGTCGTCTTGTATCTCCTTGAAGATGTTGAGCAACGAAGGGGGAAAAGGCACTCCGTCGTTGACCGAGAAACACAGTCCATGGGCCTGACCTGGCTCATGATAGGGATCTTGTCCCAAAAGGACTACCTTCAACTGGTCGAATGGACAGAGATTGAAGGCATTGAAAATCAAACCGGCGGGAGGATAGCACTTGTATTGGCTATACTCCTGCCTGACGAACGATACAAGCTGAGCGAAGTAAGGCTTGTCGAACTCGCCTTGCAACCTTCGTTTCCAGCTTTCCTCTATTTTCACTTCCATGTCAGGGACAAATCAAGAATCTGTTAATCTAAGTAATTTGTTAATATAAATAAGAAGCTGATTTCTTTGCTGATGATACGACTCCCTCCATTTCGCTCTGAGAAATCTTTTTGAAATGACATGACATGCTTTTTCCATTTTCATCTTGATAGATCATGAGCATATCGTTTCCGTCAATAGAGAACTGGATGATTTGCGTATCATATTGAGAGGCGATACTGTGTTGAGCTTCCCACTCTTCTTCGAAATTGGTTGTTTGAGTGACACGATCACCTGCAACCGACCACTTTCCATGTTCGGAAATCTCGTAATAAAAATGATCTTTATAAGAGAGGACATCAACCTCGACAAATTGACCATCCTCCTTATACCAGAAGTAAGTATTTACAGTACCACTTGCATTGGAGTTCTGTTCGTCTTCTTCGGTCTCATAGAAAGGAAGTGTTTCACTTTTCCAGGCGCCGACAATCGAAGTTTCCACGTCTTCATCATGATCATCACCACAAGCAATAAACATCATGCAGGAAAAGAGCATGACGAAAAGAGAGAATTTACTCAAAAAAGTGTTCATAAGAAGTTTTATTATATAAAAATCTTTCCAAATGTTTTCTTAGACTCTTGGGGGTGTATTGATGACACGAATCCCCCTTTGCGTAAAATTATGCAAATTTAGGAATAATTCACAAGATATAAAAGAAAGATGTGAAAAATATTCTCTCTGTAGGGACGCGACGTGTCGCGTCCGCCATGAAAAATATCCTATCCGTAGGGACGCGACGTGTCGCGTCCGCCATCATTCAGATGCCAACAACTCATATCCACTATCATACGGACGCGACGTGTCGCATCCCTGCATTTGACAAAAAAAGCCGTCCAGTTTTTCACTGAACGGCTTTTTTTAGATTTGATGGACACCAGATAGTGCCACGATAAATCACTTCAGCACTTTCTTTCCGTTGCGGATGTAGATGCCTCGTGTCTGGGGCTTGCCTACTGGACGGCCTTGCAGGTCGTAGTACTCTCCTTCGTCGTCAGCGGCATTGACACCATGGATGCCTACAGGATCGATGACGGTGAGCGTGCCGTTGACATAAACGAGGGTGTAGTTGCGTGCCTCTGCTCCCGACACCTTGATCTCGTATTCACCACCGGCACTTTCCTTGGTGGCAGCGCACTCGATGACGGGCTGGACTGTCAGTGCTGTCTCGGCTTTCTCACGGTTTCTGAAACCCTTGAAGGTCAATTCGAACTCTGGGTTCTCCTCACCGATATTGCGGGTGTAGGACTTGGCTGTGATGGTGAGCTCGGCTGGCTCCACCGTCAGTGTGCCGTTGACAAACTTGAGTCCAGGAGTAGTGATCTTGCCTGCGCTTGGGATGATGTTGTAGGTTCCAACGGGCATGTGGGTCTCTATGTATGGCTCACCTGTCTCTTCGTCAACAACTTCTTCGTATGTGCATTCAGCCTCGCCATTGACCGGTGCTCCAGTGATGGTGTAGGTGTATTTGTTCAAGGTGCGGCCATACTCACGGCTTGCATCACCAGCGGTGATCGTAGGTATGCCGGTGAACTCGGTCACGGTGCACTTGCCCCATTTCTCATGGTTCTGGTAAGCCTCGATAAGGTTTGCGGGAACGAAAATGGTGCAGTTGCGTGGCAGATCTTCATTGCACTCTACAACACCATCGGGCGACAACAAGGCGATGTACTTCAGTGCAGAACAACCGTTGAAGGCAAGGTCGCTGATGCTGCGCACCTGCTCAGGAACATAAAGCGACACAAGCGACGAGGAGTTGTGGAATGCTTTCTCTGGCAGACTGGCAAGAGATGTGAAGTAGCGGAACTCATCGAACGAGTTGATTGTCAACGCATTGCTGAATGATGTACCGATATTGGTCACTGCGGCTGCCTCTTCATACGACAGCTCACCATCGTCGTTGGTATCCCAGTTGTTGGTGCAGATGGCTTTCACCCTCTTGTCTGTGAACTCGATATAACCGAGTTTCTTGCGCAGGGACTCGATGGCACCTGTGATTTGCTCGGCATTGCTGTCGAAGTTGTCATAGACTGCTTGCTCGGCAGCACGCTCAATGTCTTTCTCTGCTGCCACTTTGAGCAGGTTCTTGAGGTTGGCGACAAGTTCGTCGAGGGCATCAGCTGCTGCCACATCCGACTTCTTGATGAATGCCCACTGTGTGCCCTTCAGATTCACTTCTGGCGACACATCCCAGTAAGCGCCATTGGTGCCATAGGCTGAGAATTCGGAAGTGTGAGTGGGCAAGGTGCCGAGATACTCGCCTTCCACGTAGGTGGCGTCGGTCTTGGGCACCTGCATGGTGAAGGTCAGGTCTGACTCGTTCTGAACGGTCTGCCAATAGGCTGTGGCGCCTGCGTTGCCATCCACGAAGCAGGCTTTCACCCCTACTCCAACCTTCTGGTCGTTGGAGGTGCGGAAGAGCACATGGTTGCCGCCGGCATCGTTGCTGTAGAGATAATAAACTCCCTCTGGCAGAGAATTGGAACGACGGAACTGATAGACGAAACCTTTATCGTTGACTACAGCCTGAGTGCCCCAGGCCTCGCCTTGGTTGAGGTATCTCTTCTCGCCGATGTTGTAGATATAACCATCGACATTGGGCTCAATGGCTGAGAAGCCAACTGTGGTATGACCGCGGACCTCGACAATCTTGCCGAATTCCTTCCACACATCGGCCGCGGCATAGAGCTCCTTGGAACCTGCTGGCACATAGAGAGTGGCGTTGGCGAGATCCACACCCTTGAAGAGATCTGTACCGACAGAGATGCTGGCTGGGTCTGGATTCATGATGGTGAACTCTTTCAGCGAGGTGCATCCATCAAAAGCATTCTCTCCCAGATAAGTAACTCCCTTGGGCACTTCTATAGACGTGAGTTTGGAGCAGTTGCGGAACACACGATAGAAGATGTAAACCAACTGCTTGGGCAGGTTGACGCGCTGCAAGTTGGTGTTGTTCTCGAAACTGTTGCCATAGAGGGCGGTACAGTTGGCGAAGTACTGCAGGTCGCTCAGGTCGGTATAGGTGCGACCGGTAAAGACGTCGTAACCGAAGTCGGTGATCTTGCTGGCTTCAGAATAACTGATCTCGCCGTCGGAATCCACATCGTACCACTTCACTGCCACGGCTCTCAGACCTTGGTCTTTGAACTCGATGAGATTGAGTTTCTTGCGCAGAGTGTGCTGGGCGGCAAGAATCTGCTCCAGGTTGCTGTCGATATTGTCATATACTGCTTGTTCAAAGTCGTGGTCGAGACGCTTCTTGGTGGCTGACTGCAACAAGGCACCAAGAATCTCGGCTTGGGTGAAGAGCTCAATCTTCTTCTCGTCGTAGGGTACAAAACGCCATTGGCTATTGGTGGTGAAAGCCACATCGCTGTATGCGCCATAGGTGGGTGAGGCGTAGTTGCTGGCGTGGTCGAGCTGCACACCCAGATATTGGTCGGCCTTGTAACCTGCCTGTCCCGACGGAATCTGGAAGGTGTAGAGGTAGTCGCCTACTTCCTTCACGGTCCAGAGGGCTGTCTTGTCGGTCACATGGGTGTTGTCGCCATCCACGAAGCAGGCGGGCACTCCTTTGCCTACATTGCCATCGTTGGAAGTGCGGAAGAAGATATGTCCGTCGCGCTCTGTGTCGTTGGAGTAAAGATAATATGTTCCTTCGGGCATGCTGTTGTTGCGGCGCAACTGGAAGCGCATCGGGCTCTCGCTCACGATGGCTTGAGTGCCCCAGGCTTCACCCTTGGAGAGGTAACGGCCTGTTCCTTCATTATAAATATAGAAAGTCTGGTTGGCGGCAAGCTCTGCGAATTGACCGCCCGACATGGTGCGCTCCTCATAGATGGTGCCGAAATCGCGCCATTGCTCTGCTGTCTGGAAATAAGTCCTTGTGCCTTGCATCACGTTGAGGGTGGCACCCGACAGGTCGATGTTTTCAAATACATTGGCGCCCATAGCGATGTTCTGCGGGGTAAGGCTATTGACGGTGACGGTCGCGAGTTTCGTACAACCGGCAAAAGCTTGTGCGCCAAGGCTCTGGATGGAGAGTGGCAGGTTTAAGGTAGTGATAGCTGCACAGCCTGCGAATGAACTGTCGGCTATGGCTGTGAGTGTGATGGGCAACTCCATGTCGCCGAACACACGGCAACCTGCGAAAGCGCCTTTGCCGATGCTGGCAAGTCCCTCTGGCAATTTGAAGGTCTTCAGGGCGCGGCAACCGTCGAATGCGTAAGCGCCTATGTGCTTAAGGGCTTTGGGCAATTTGATGGTGGCAAGTGTGGTGCAGCCCTGGAAGGCGTTGTCGGCGATGCTTGTCAGTCCGGTGAAGTAATACAGTTCTGTGAAGGCACTGAAACGCTGACCTTTGAACACGTCGGCGATGTCGGTCACCTGGGCTGCCTCACCATAGGTGAAGACTCCGTCGCCATTGGCATCGAAGGCTCCTACACAGAGTCTCTTGACGGTGGCGTTGGCAATTGGGATTTCTTTCTCACCGTAGTTCTCGGGCTCGCAGCCTATGACAGCCTCGGGATACTGAGAGTAACCGTCGCCCGAACCACCAATGCCTTGCGAACTGGGGTTGAGGCTGGAGAGAAGGAAGTGTCCGTCGCTCTGGCCACCCCATCCCCAGTTGATGTGGTAGCAGTGGTTGCCATCATAACCGTCGCAAACGAAGGCATGGCCTGCATCACTGTTGGCACCAGAGAGATAGACCACGCGGCCTTGCTCCAACTCCTTGTAAATCAAGGCATCCCAATCGGTGTCGGAATAGGAACGTCCATCTACGTAGCGCACTGATGATCCGTAGCCGAAATAAGCCTTCATGGCATCGGCTACACGGTAGGAGTTGGCGGCTGAGGCTGAACTGGTGTAGTCCATGCCGACCGACACACCGCAATAGTGCATCAACTGAGCCACAGCGAGTTGCTGCTTTGCCGAGGCACCACTGCCGTAAGAGTCGAGCATGTTGTCCCAGTCGATGGGTGAACCTGCCGGAATGCCTTCCACGTTGAGTTTGCCGTAGGTGGAATGTTCCGTCCAGGTGGTGTAGGCTGGCATGTCGGCCTGGGTCTCAGTCACCGACTTGTCGCGCTGGAAATAGAGGACCTGGGCCATGGCGGTAGCCACACAGCCGGTCACCGACCGGCCAAGGGTGAAGTACATGGGGCACTCATTGTTGTAGGGGGCGCCTTGGTTCCACTTGGTGGTCAGCATGGGTTGAATGACGGGATGGGTGGGCACCTGCTTTCTGACTGGCTCTTTTGTGGTCTGCAGGTAGGTGATGTAGTCGGCATAACCGTCGAGCCAGGCGCGCATGTTATCGGGAATAGCCTGGTAGTCGAACTCACCAGAGTCTGTATAACCCAATACGCTTTCTATCTGGTCGTCGGCGGCTACAAGGACATAGCCTTGGTTCATACCACGGTTGAAAGCATAGTACGGAACATGAGTAGCGGGAAGTCCCTTGGGAGTGGGAGCCAACTTACGGCTGTTGGTCACAGAAGTAAGCACAAAACTGCCACTCTTGGTCTTCAGATACTGCTCGGCTTTCTGTCGGGCTTGCTCACGGGTAATGGGGTTTGCTACGGCGCTAAGCGTGAAAAGCATGCTCAGCGAAAGGAGAGACAATCGTAGGTTGCCACAGAAAAGTCTGGCAACGGGAAACATTTTTTTAGTCATTTTAGTATAGTTAGTTTTTGATGTTTTGCATGTTATTGCGGAAATAACGTGTAAAATTATCATTTTTCAAGCGAACATCATCTATTTTTCCATGAAAAAAACAAATAACGACAACTTTTCATGATAAAGAGTATGAATTTGAATGGAAATTTGTAAATTTGAAAATTAAAACACAATGTACATCTATCAATTCCGCGAGGTTAGCAAGAAACAATCTCTCGCAGATTGCGCAGATAAAGCAGAATAATCCGCGGAATCAGCGAAATCCGCGAGAAAAAACTCTCGCAGATAGAGCAGAATAAAATCCGCGAGAAAAAAGCTCTCGCAGATAGCGCAGATAGCGCAGAAAATAATAATCAGCGGAATCAGCGAAATCCGCGAGAAAAAGCTCTCGCAGATAGCGCAGATAGCGCAAAAAATAATAAACAGCGGAATCAGTGTAGATTGTAACTGAAAAGTGTACCACCCCTAATAATCGAAAAGTGTACCAC